>NZ_JABBYO010000005.1:300000-547014 GCF_012958305.1 Tautonia rosea
ATCCCTCGTCTCGTGCGATCGATAGCCCCAGACGTGCGTGGCCGAGTTAACCAGCCAGGTTGTGTGCAGGACCAGAACCGATCGGACGAAGAAGCCCCAGACAAGGTACGGCATCCCACCGACGACGTAAAGCAGCACCGCCAGACCGATCGGGAAAATCAGGTGCCAGCGATCGAGCCAAACGTGAACCGGGTCGCGGATCAGGTCTGGAGCCCATCGGGCGTGATAGGCAGGAGTATGCTCCGACGTAATATCCGGTGTCATCCACCAGAACATGTGGGCCCAGCCGAAGCCCCCATGCAGGGGACTATGCACATCGTGTTCGTCGTCTGAGTGTGCGTGGTGCTTCCGGTGGTCGGCTACCCAGTGAATCGCCCCTCCCTCAGAGGCGGTGCAGCCGATCGCTGTCATCACGTATTCGAGCCATTTCGGACGGACCGCGAAGCTTCGGTGTGTCAGAAGCCGGTGGTACGTCATGCAAATCCCGATGCCACCGGAGAGCCAGTGCAAGAAGATGCAGACCGCAACCGCCTTCCAGCTGAAAAATTGGGGGAAAAACGCCAGCAACGCCCCCACATGCAACCCGGCGATCCAGATCAGGGGGGGCCAGGCGATCTTCGTCGCCCGGGACTTGGGCTGTGCCAAGGTCTCCATCGTCATGAGGTTCCTTTGACTGCCGTTTCGGGGTCGTGGAGGGTCGGCTGCACTCGCTAAGCCGCGATGACTGAGCAACCTGGATCGAGCCCGGGGGCGGGAAACTTACGGAGATTCGGGGAAGGTACCGTCCCAAAGAGAGGACAGCAAGCGCCCAGAGTCTCGCTTCGAAAGAGAAATTTCTGAAGCAAGACCGGGTGAACCGGCCCCATCGCCGGCCAATTCAAGCAATATCCTGTCGAATCCTCAACTCGGAGTATAGAGCAGATTCGAAATCCTGCGCTCTAGAAATTCCTGAACCTCCTTCCCCCAACGCTCTTTGATTCCCCCGAGCCAGGCGCGTACGTCAAGGTTCCGGGACTGAGTCTCTTCCTCGATTCGAAGCCGTTCCTCCGACGAACCGAACAGCAGATCGATCGCGATTGGTGCGTCGATGAACTCGTACGGCTCCGTCCGCCAAGCGAACCGTTCAGGCTCCGCTCGAACAGCGAGAAGCAGCATCAGGACGTACGTGTCCAGCGCCGAAAACACCTCCGGATTCACCACATGGGGCTGGACACCGAAGCAAGTTCTCTCGGAGTGTTTGTGGAAGACCGGCCGGAAGACATTCGGGCGCAACAGGGCACCGGGTTGCGCTCCGAGTTCTTCGACCATCCCATACGAGGATCCCTCAAGCCAGGGGGCTCCCCAGTTCTCAAAGGGTCGAGTCGTGCCCCGCCCTTCCGAAAGATTCGTGCCTTCGATCAGGCAGCCTCCCGGATACACCACCACCGTCTCAAAGGTAGGCATGTTCGGCGAAGGCGGGACCCAGCACAGGCCCGTCTCAGGCCAGAGCATCTCCCGAGTCCACCCTGAACAGGTCAGAATCTCAAGGTCCAGCTCCAGTTGCCGTTCCGACTGAAAAAGACGGGCCAACTCCCCCACCGTCATCCCGTGCCGAATCGGGAGCGGGTAGGCACCGACAAAACTCTCATAGCCCTCCTGGATGGATGGTCCTTCCACCACCACCCCTCCCAACGGGTTCGGTCGATCAAGGACCAGAAAGGAGCATCCCGCGGCAGAGGCCGTCTCCATGGCATAGAACATCGTCGCGGCAAATGTATAGTACCGAGCGCCCACGTCTTGTAGATCGAAGATCAGGCAATCCAATCCCTCAAGATCCTCGACACGAGGTTTGAGTGTGTCTGGAGTGGCTCCGTAGAGACTCACGATCGGCAGCCCGGTCCGGGAATCCGTCCCGGACCCGACCCCCTCCATGTCTTGAACCTCTCCTCGGAGTCCATGCTCCGGTCCGAAGAGGCGGACAAGCTCTAAGCCCGAGGCCCCGTGGAGAAGGTCGATTCCGTGCCGGAGCCGACGATCCACCGTACTTTGATTCGCAATCAGCCCCACCTTCCGACCCTTTAATCGGGCAAAGCCTTCCGAGACCAGGCGGTCGAGACCCGTTGCCACCCGAGGTTCGTTGCCGATCATCGCATTGCCCTCCTCGCCAGGATCACCGCCCCCAGCACCGGCTCCGCCACCATCCCGACCGGCCCAATCCGCGTCCCAAGCATTGCTCTCACCATCGCTTGCAACCGATCGGCGCCCAGTAAAAACCCGCCCGCCATTGCCAGCGGAGGCGGATCAACACCCTCCGCATCGTCCCAGCCAATCCCCGATCGGACCGAGTCGACCATCGAGACCAGTTCCTCAGCCGCTGGTCGGAGAATGAATTCGAGAACGGCTTGATCGGACTCCGAAGCCTCGACAACCCAGCGCGCCAGCCCTGCGATCCGTGCCCGATCCCATTTCGGACCGTAGAGTGCCGTGACGATCTCCCGGGGCGTCGATGCTCCCAGCTCCCGGCAAAGCGACTCGGTCAGTCGATCCTGTTGGGGCTTCTGCGAGCGACCATCAAACCGCCTTGCAACCAGTCGCAGGCCGGCCAGGGCAACGGCGTAAGCACTTCCTTCATCCCCGATCAGCGGTCCCCATCCCCCCGATCGGCTGCTTCGGCCTTCCGGAGTGCGGCCCACCGCAATCGAGCCGGTTCCGGCGATCAGAGCAATTCCAAACCCGTCCTCCGTCCCGGCTGCAAGCACGAGATCGCCGTCGTTGGCAGGCACCAGCCGATTCGCCCAGCCATCCTCAATGCACCAGCTTGCCAGTAAGGCCCGATCGTCCGGGCGATCGAATCCGGCCAGGCCCAGGCATGCGACCTCGATGGGAGCCGCTCCCAAGCCCGCATCGGCTCTCGCCTGGGCAATTGCACCTCCAAGCGCTTCGCGAGCGCGATCCGTCCCGATGGCCTTTGCGTTTGAGGGCCCTGCCGTCCCTCGGCCGAGAATCGCTCCCTCGACTCCTGCCAGCCAGGCGACCGTCGACGTTCCACCTCCATCGACCCCAAGAACCAGAGGAAACGGGCTCATGACGTCTTCCCGTCATGCACGGCCTCGATGGCCCCCCGCACCTGGCCTCCCGCGGCGTCGAGCAACCGCCTGGCGGTCGGGGCATCCACTCCGGAAATGGCCATCACAAGGGCCGACTTGAGATGCCCTCCCGTCTGTTCAAGCAAGGCCGCGGCCTGTTGGTCGTCCACGTCACCGAGTTCCCGAAGGATCCGACGCGTCCGAATCCGCAATTTCTGGTTCGTCGGTTGGAGATCGATCATCCGGTTACCGTACGTCTTGCCGATCAGAACCATCGCCCCGGTCGTGAGCATGTTGAGCACCAACTTCGTTGCGGTCCCCGACTTCAATCGGGTCGATCCGGCAATGATCTCCGGACCCACAATCAACGCAATCTCGACGTCAACCCGATCCCCCAAAACGCTCGGCCGGTTGCAGGCAATTCCGACGGTCGTCGCCCCTCGCTCCTTCGCTCGATCGACCACGCCAATCACATAGGGTGTTCGTCCCGAGGAAGCGATGCCGACCACCACATCCCGCTCCGAGACGCCCAGGGCATCCAGATCCGCCGCCCCTTGCTTCGGATCGTCTTCCGCCCCTTCCACGGCTCGGGTCAGGGCCGTCGGTCCTCCGGCGATGAGCCCGACGACCATCTCTGGCGGCGTGCTAAAGGTCGGCGGGCACTCCGATGCATCAAGCACCCCGAGCCGCCCGGAGGTTCCCGCTCCTGCGTAGATCAGCCGGCCTCCCCGTCGGAACCGATCGGCAACCAGTTCGACGGCCTGAGCGATGGCCTGTTCTTCCGCGCGGACGGCTTCGATGACCTTCGCGTCCTCCGCGTTCATCACTCGAACGATTCCCAAAGCGTCGAGGGTATCGATCCGCTCCGACACCGGGTTTCTTGACTCCGTGAGCAAATGATCTTCGAGGGGCATGATCCGTCCCGATCTTCCTGAGATGTGTCAATCGTCGATGAATTCCAAGGACTGAACGGAACGATCGAACAGACTCATCATGGCCGGCAGGACGGCACGAGAAGCGTGCCATGCGTTGCCCTGCCCCTGCCTCACAAAGGTCGCCAAGCGCTTCTTGGGCTTGGCGATGAAAGGGTCTGTCCGAAGCCGGAATCAGCTCTCTCCCTGTTCTCGAACGTTGAACTCCAGTTTCCAGCGTCCCGGCGATCGTGTTGCTTCGCACCAGAGTTCCAGCGTTCCCACTTCGGTCACGATACTATGAAGGCTCACGGGGACAACCTCCCCCTCCTCCCCTTCCTGATCGCCGAGCGACATCACCAGCGGAGCCAGCTCAACCAGCTCTTCCGACGACCAACGATCCAGCACCGTGCCGATCGTGTCGTTGCGTCGGACCGTCGAGGCCAGAAAGCGAAATTCGGCCGATTCCCCCACCACCAGCCCCAGCTCCGAACCGGGGACGTTCGCCTCGGTCCCTTCTTCCATTCCCATCGGCACAACACAGAGAGCCTTGATCGGGGCCGGAATTCCGGGAACCGCAGGAGCGGACGTCTCGATTCCCACGTAGTACGATCGAGGCACACCCCCTCGAATCCGAATCCCTTTACCCTGGCGCACCATGCCGTAATAGGCCGCGCCTCGGGCAACCGCAAGGTCCGGCTCGTCGGATGAGAGGACTGTGATGGGCTCTCCTCCCCAGTCGGAGAGCGTGTCCGAAACGCGATCGCGCAGGCCCGACGACTGAAAAACCCCTCCGTTGAACAGGACGGCCGAAGGGCGAGCAATGCCCTCCGTCGACGGCACCGCCTGTCCCTGACGGCTCAGAAAACGGGCCAGATGCCGAGTAATGGCCGGGTCGGCCGCATACGGAAGGCCGATCTCGGTTAAGCCGATCCGTCGCCCCCGGGCGGGTTGCTCATTGGCCTCGCACCTCGGAAAGAAGCCGTCGAGCAAGACCGCTTGAAGCGTTGATCGCGTCAAGTCCGCCTTGACGGCCCCGCCGATGACCTTGGAACCCCGGCCAAGCACGGAGACCGTCACAGAGTCCAGATCCGGCTTCGAGAGCAACGTCTCCTTGGCATTTCGGCAGGCATAGGTCAACCCGACTCGTTGGGTCGGATCAAGCGACTCCATGCCCCCGGGCATGGTTGCGGCAACCGCATGAGCCAGCGCGAGGTCCATATTGTCGCCACCGAGAAGGATGTGCTCTCCCACCGCCAAGCGATTGAGAACGAGGTCACCATCCTGTTCCGCCACGCCAATCAACGTGAAGTCAGTCGTCCCCCCGCCGACGTCACAGACGAGAATCAGATCGCCCAGCGTGACGCGCTTCCGCCACTCGTCTCCCAGGCCCGACAACCAGGCATAAAAAGCCGCCTGCGGCTCCTCCAGCAAGGTCACCTGATCTAGTCCGACCCCTTTTGCCGCCTCGACGGTCAGCTCGCGCGCGACCGCGTCGAACGAGGCGGGAACGGTCAGATAAATCTGCTGCTTCTCCAGCCGGTCCTCAGACTTCTTTCCCGCAATCTGGGCATTCCAAACGTCCCTCAGATACCCGAGGTACGCGCTCGACGCCTCGACCGGAGAGACTTTCGGCACATCTTCGGGAGCGTTCCAGGGAAGCAAGGCCGTCTCTCGATCGACCCCCTCATAGCAGAGCCAACTCTTGGCTGAGCCCACCAATCGACCCGGCACCTTCGCCCCGTGTTCTCGGGCCAGAACGCCCACGACCCGTTCCGGCTTTTTCGACCACGGAAGATCCGTCGATCCGGCCGGGAAATCCTTCTCCGAGGGCAGGTACAAAAACGATGGCAAGACAGAACGTTCGGAGACGTCGTTGACTGCCACCAGTTGCGGAATCGCCAACGCACGCACCGGTGCCGGTCGCTCCTCGGTCGCTTCCGAAGAATCGACATACGCCAGCGCGCTATTCGTGGTTCCCAGGTCGATGCCGACAACAAATCGCGACATGGGGATCGTTCCAGGCAGACACGGCTAAGGGGCGGCAGATCGGCCCGATCGCCTCAGGATCAGGTTACGACAGTTCAATCTCGGCCAGGGCCAGCACGGTCGATTCGTCTCGCGTCGCGGGAATGTTCGGCAGCTTTGCCGCCGTCACCCGCCAGCCGTGATGTTTCAGTGTTCCTTGATAAGGACCGGTGCCCGAGACATTCCCCAGCAGTCGAATCGCGGCCGGGTCAAATTCGGCCTCGACCGACACCTTTTCCCCTTCTTCCCGAGCGAGCACCGGCTGAATCTCGAGGTATTCGGCCAACGCTTTGCGGCAACCGCGATGAATATCGCGTACTGCCGCGCCGATTTGCTCGTCCGGGAACCCTTCGAGGTCCTCCTGAAGGAAGTCGATCAGGCGGCCATCACGTTGCAGAAGGGCAAGGATGCGGAGATCCGGACCAGAAGCCTTCGGCGGCTCCAGAGCCAATGCCACCCGTTCGGCCAACTCTCGGTCGGTGAGCACGTCCCAGAAGGCTCGAAGCGAAAGCAAGAAGCGATTCAACCCGCATCCTCCCACAGACTCATCAGGCGAATTCACCCATCAACCCCGGTGATGGCCAGGGTGGGCCGGCATTCCTTCCGCGGTTGTCTCAGTCTAGCGGCCTTGCGTTCTCAAGGGAACGACTCGATGAGGTTGATCGAAACAAGCTCACTCCCGACGAGCCCTCCAGGAAACCAGGCGAACGGGCCACCTCGACCTCCTTGCCATCCCGATTGCTCACCTCGACATCCACCCCGGGTGCCTGGACGCGGAGACCCGGTTCCGGCCGAGGTGCCGAGGCTTTCGGGAACAGAGGCTTCATGGAGTTCTTCTCGAAGAAGCCGGGACGTTTTTGACCCTGAGCACAACCGGTCAGCAACAGCACCAGGCTCAGGATTGGTGCCATCAGCATCGGGATGACCCGCCGTCCAGGGCAGGCACCCGGCCATCCGTTGCTCATTGGACCGACTCCTTCCGGAATCATTGAGAACAAAGAAACAACGTCATTCGTTTGAGAACAGACATCCATCGAAGAATGCCGTGGTGTGACGGGTCCACGCTCATCGCTCTCAAATCATTGAAGTCTATCGCACTTCATGAATCGCTGAGGCTGCCCGAAGCCATTCTTCAACAGACGAAATGGTCATCATCGTCCTCTTCGGTCGAATAGTCGGGATCGGTGGGACCGGCGCCTCAGTCCGATTCGGGATGCTCGGTCCAGGCTGACACTCGACCCTGCTTCGTCGCTCTGGGGGATGAAGTCGGACACAACAGATCGCCGAACCACAGAGCTAGACACCAGGCTCTGCCGCCTCAGGTGCTGCGATCGCGTCGCGGGCCCGAGTGGTTGGATCGAATTGGTGTACCGCGAGGGCGGCCATCGATCGGTGAAGCGGCAGTCAAGGAGGGGTTCTTCCATGAATCGAGATTCGCGGCAGCAGATCAATCGCCCTCGTACCCAGCGGGCCAAAGCGCGCGTCGGGCTCGAATCGCTGGAAACGCGCCAGCTGCTCTCGGGTGGGGGTGGTCAGCTCAACCCAGACTTGATTCCAAGTCTTTTGTTCCAGCGTTCCTCGACGCAATTTCCCGTCGTGGCCCGGCCTCATCCGATCGGAGACAGCCCGGAGCTTCAAACGCTGCTTGATAACGATGGCAAGGTCCTGATCGGACAGTTGCCCAACGGTGACCAGTTCTCCATCACCGTGCATGGCCCCGGCGTCGCCATCGTCACCGATGTCACACCGAACGACGGCCTGCTCAACTCCGAGATTGACACGATCCAACTTGTCGGAACCGATCTGCACCGAACCCGAGTCACTGGACAGGTCAAGAGTTCCGATCGTGTGATCACGGATGGTCTGGTCGGCTTCAATCGATTGATTGCTGCCGATGGGGTTGCCTCGATCGAGCTGAATGGCTTTGTGCTCCGGCAGACCGGCGAAGAACCCACCGGTACGCCTCGCATCGCCTTGCTCGGAGGAGTGAAAACCCTCTCGTTCCACGCGATCCAGGCCGCAGTCAATCCCGAAGCCGACCAGCCGGTTGACGTGATCATTGGGGATCCGAGCACCCCCCTGCGGGTCCGGCCCAATATCCAGATCGCTCATATCTTCAACACGGCCTTCAATCCTGAAGTCGGCCCCATCAATAATGTGCCGCAGACCGAACCCACGGTTCGATTGATCGTCAACGGCAACATCAACAATCTGGAACTCGGCTCGGTCACCTCGAACATCGTTCCGGCCGACATCAGCGCGATCCTTTCTCCGGTCGCGTTCACCGGTCGGACCAACGTCGAGGCCAGAGGGATCGAGGGAATGAAGGTTGTCGGCTCGGCCCGCAATCTCGTCCTCGCTCGCGGCGATCAGCCGTTCACCGACCGCTTCAGTGGCCTCGATCGGGTCGGTCATGCCCACTTCGGTGGCCCTGCCGACGCTGTCGCGATTGATGCCACCGCAGGCCAGATTGGACAGTTGAAGTTCCTCCGAGGGCTTGGGAATCCCGCCAACACCACTCCGTCCTTGCTGGATGCCGGCAATCCGATCGGCAAGCGAGGCTATCCCGCCTCCGGCCTCGCCGGTGGCGTGATCGCCGCCGAGCAAATCGGTTCGAGTACCTTCGGGCCAGCCAACCTCGTTCGTCAGATTCCTCCCGACCCCCAAACGATTCAGTATGGTGGCACGGGCACCATTAACTACGTTACCCGGCCTGGCTTCGCCCAGACCAACGTGACCATGACGGCCAATCGTGCGATCGGCGACACGACGATTGTGGGCGATTCTCTCAACACCCTGGTTGCTTCCGGGTTCGACTACCTCTCCTTCCGACAGGGACTCGACCCGATCCGTCAGCCGAGCCGAATCGGCTTCTACCAGCAGCGTGGCGACCTGGTTGATTCGGTCATCGCCGCATCCTACCGGCCGACCGACGGTGTTTACGGCAATCCCACCGATCAGGCGGGCAATGGCACGATCGTCGGTCACTTCAACGGGAATCTCTATCAGATTACCGGTGACGAGGCATTCGCTCCCCCGACCGGCCCGGCCCGCGTCCAAGGCGCAGGCTTCTTTGCCCGTCGCCTGGTCGGATATCTTCCCTCCATCGGCGGACCTCAGGCCGAAAGCCCGAGACGGATTCACTCGATTCTGACTCGGATGTGATTGTTCTATCCAATCACGCCGTTTTCGGCATGATCTGGAACGAATCGAGGGCCGTGGTGAACGAATTTCGCTCATCACGGCCCTCGTTGTCATTCGTCGGAGACAAGAGCGAAGCCGCCGATCGCTCAGTAACGCATCAACGCCGTTCCCCAGGCCAGCCCCGCACCGAACCCAGACAGAAGTAGGAGATCGCCCTCCTGAATCTGGTTCTCCCGGCGCAGCTCATCAAGTGCGATCGGAATCGAACCGCCCGAGGTGTTCCCGTATTTTTCCAGGTTCTTGAACACGTTCTCTCGGCGGAATCCGAGCACATCGCTGGCGGCGTGAATAATGCGAATATTCGCCTGGTGGGGAATGAACCACCGAACGTCCTCAATCGTCTGGCCCGCGTGTTCCAACACCGCGCTCGACGAATCAGCGAGCATGCGCACCGCCCATTTGAACACGGCTCGCCCATCCATCGTGAGATAGTGCAAGCCTTGAGTCAGCGCTTCGGACGAAGGGGGAAGCCGGCTGCCGCATGCCGGACGGTTCAGCAAATCCCCCCCCGATCCGTCTGAGCCGAGCTGATACGCCAGAAACCCCTGCTCCGGATCCCCCGGTCCCAGCAAGACCGCACCGGCACCATCACCAAAGAGCGGATAACTTTTCTGATCACCCGGATTGATCACCCGGCTGTTGCAATCGGCCCCTATCGCCAGCGCCCGCTTGCTCGTGCCGGCTGCCACGAATTGCGCGGCCGTCAGCATCGCATACATGAAGCCCGCGCAGGCGGCCTGGAGGTCGAAGGCCGGGCACCGCAGCTTCATCCGGTCCTGGATCAAGCATCCGGTCGAAGGAAAGGCCATGTCCGGCGTCATCGTTCCGACGACCAGCAGGTCGACCTCTCCCGGATCGCACCCCGCATCGGCGAGACAACGCTCCGCCGCGGCGATTCCAAGATCACTCGTGGCCTGATGGGGTGGAGCGAATCGGCGTTCATGGATGCCGGTGCGGTTGACGATCCATTCCGGATCGAACCCCAGCATCTCGAACAGGTCGTGGTTGGTGACGACCCGCTCCGGGACATACCGACCGCTCCCCAGGATTTGCACCCCGCGCAGCGAACGGATGGGGGCATCGGTCTGAGATTGGCCTGTGCTCATGGGCGACGGCGTCGATCGGTATGATTCGAAAAGGGGAGATGCGAGACGATGGCAGACGCCTCGCGTTGCGGCTCTATTCTTGTCGTGGGAATGCGTTCCGCTGCGTTCCCCGTCCCACCGACCCGACATGACGCGGCACGACCTGGGCCTGGCGGCGGCGATCGGTTCCAGGGCACGTCGGGAGATCATGAAGCAAGACGAGGGGATTCGAAGCGTACAACCTCCAGACGACCGGGATGTGAGGCGACTATACTCAACCTCGCCCAACCTGACTATACCAAAGCGTGATCTCCCATGCCCGAACACCTGATCCGACTCCGAGGCCCGTGGGAACTCCGGACTTCGACCGATTCCAGCGCCCCATCGGCCCGCGTTGTTCTGCCCACAGAGTCCCTTCCCGTGACCGAGCAACCCATCGTCCTCCTGAGACACTTTGGACGACCGGCTCGGGTGTCTGAATCGCCTTCCTGCCGGCTACGCTGCGAGTCGGTCCCGGGTGTGTTCCGAATTCGACTGAACGGCGAACTGTTGACCGAGCGATCTTCCTCGGACCCTTACTCGACCGATCCGATCGAGGTTCCCATTCCCGGCCCTCTTCGTCTTCGCAACCAGCTTGAGTTGTCCGTCCTGCCCCCCGCGGACCATTTCCCCTCCTCTGCTCAGCCCTGGGGCTCCATTCTCCTGGTGTTCGAGGAGGACACTCAACGCCCCTGTGTTGACGAATCCGCTCGTCTGACGCGATGATGACCTTTTTCCGCCCCGTTCCGTCCCACGGGCCGGACCCTGTATTGATGTAAGCATCATGGACGTCGAGCACCAATCGCTTGCCCCCCGCTACTGGCTGTGTACCGCCGGCTTCTGGATTGCGGGTGCAGCGCTCGGCCTCTTGTGCCTGAGCGCCGCGATCATGTTGTGGATCCTTCTGACCTGGGATCAACGACTCCTCATGGTGATGAGGCAACCTTGGTTCACCTGGACAGTTGAGTTACCAATCACCCTCGGCGCCTTGCTCGGTTCCTATTTGCTTTGGGGACGCTGGACCGATTCCCACTGGCAACGCCGGGCGGGTCTCCTCGTCCTCCTGAACCTGTTCGACTCGATCCACTGGGGCATTTCTCAGGCGGGGATGATGGGCATTCCGGTCGGGGCGATGGGCCACGAGTGGTTGCTTCACAATGCCGTCCTGATTTTTGGTTGGCTTGAGTTTTATCTGTTCGCCAGTCTCTCGGCCGAGGTGGCCTCGCACCTCGGCATGAAGGCCGCACCAGACGCCGGCCGCACTGCTCGCCAATTTTCGATGTTTGGCTTGATCGTCTCTTTGATTTACTTCGTCACCCAGACCCGATGGGGTGGCGGATGGCCCCTGATCGCTGGTCCCAGGCCCAATCTGGCCGAGGCCTTGATGTATCTCGGCGTGACCTTCCTGCGAGTCATCGCTTCGCTTCAGGTGGCAACGCTCTGTCTCATTGCCGGGGTTGCCTGCCGACGTACCGCTCGGGCGTTAGCGGCCGAGGAGCAAGAGCGGATCGAGTCTGCTTCCTCGCACCCGTTCAGTCATGCCGATTTCGATCGCAGTGTCATGCCCGATGATCGGGATGCCTGGTGAGCGATCCCTCCACGAACTCGTCCTCCTCTGGCTTTCGTGCTTGATCGCCTTGTACCTCGGTTTAGGATAGTCTGGAGAGGCGAGAAGTGTGCAAGAGCGCAGAGGGATGGATCGCCCCAGGTGCGATCATTTGAGTTCCCCAGATCTGAGGGGGTTCGAGATGACGACAACGGCGCAAACGCCCCCTCACCTTGCCTATTTTGAACGCCTGGTCCAGCTCGATCGGCCTGGAGCCATGACTCTGGTCGAGCGCTTCCTCCTCGAGCGAGACGGAGACGTGGCGAGCCTCTACGACGAGGTGCTCGTCCCTGCCCTCATTCACACCGGGCAGGAATGGCAAGAAGACCGGATCAGCGTGGCACACGAGCACTACATCAGTGAGGTCACGCGAGACCTGATCCTCCGCCACGGCCCCCGCATTTGGGCAAGCCCCGACGCCATCAGAGGCACCGCAGTGGCATGTTGCGCTCCTCACGAACGCCATGTCCTGGGTCTGATGATGGCCTCCGACATCCTCCGTGCTGCGGGCCTGGAAGTCCACTTGCTGGGCGAGGGAGCTCCTTCCGAATCCATTCGAGACTTTGTGGCCGAGTTTCGGGCTGATGTCCTCGCCCTTTCTGTGTCGCTTCCCGAGCATCTCGACGAGGCCGCCTGGCTCATCGAGCAGAGTCGGTCCGTCCGCCCCTCCTTGCTGGTGCTCGCTGGGGGGCGAGCCCTCTCCCATCTCGACGATCCCGCTTCCCGAGTTGGAGCAGACTTCGTGGCGTGCGATCTCCGAGCATTGCACCGGCAGCTCCCATCCTTGTTGCGCGGTCGGCTCCCATCGCCTTCCTGATCCCTGGCATCGGTAGCATCCTCATCATCAGAACGTGATTGCTCCGTTGCCGAACCGTGTGGGTCCTGCCTCGCGTGCTAGGCTTCGATTGGCTTCTCCCGCCACCGGCCTGGCGTGTTTGGCTCGCTGATGACGACCTCCCGCCGATGGGTCGGGATTGAGTTGCACCTCCGATCCGAGAGACTGCTCCCATGCCCCGAAGCGGCATTCCGGTCGATCAACTTCTTCAGGGCGACTGCGTCGAGGCCATGGCCTCACTGCCCGACTCCTGCGTCTCGCTTGCCTTTGCCGACCCTCCCTTCAATATCGGCTACGAGTACGACATCTACCAGGATGCTCGCAAGGCCGACGAGTACCTCGACTGGTCGCTCCAGTGGGGCCGTCAGGTCGTTCGCCTTCTGAAGCCGACAGGGACCTTCTGGCTGGCAATCGGCGATGAGTTTGCCGCCGAGTTAAAAGTGCTCTTTCACCGAGAGCTGAAGCTCCACCTGCGAAGCTGGGTCATCTGGTACTACACCTTCGGCGTTCACTGCGCCCGGAAGTTCGCCCGAAGCCACGCCCATCTCTTTTACTTCGTGAAAGATCCTCGTCAGTTCACCTTCCATGACGACGCGGTTCGAGTCCCCTCTGCCCGCCAGTTGATCTACGCCGATCGCCGAGCCAATCCCAAGGGGAGGCTTCCCGACGACACCTGGATCCTCCGCCCTCAGGACGTTCCCGAAGGCTTTCAACCCGCCTCCGATACCTGGTACATCCCTCGAGTCTGTGGAACCTTCAAGGAACGCGCTGGGTGGCACGGCTGCCAGATGCCCGAGCAAATCCTCGGTCGGATCATCCGAGCCTGTTCTTCGGAAGGGGATCTGGTGCTCGACCCGTTCGCCGGCAGCGGAACGACCCTTGCCGCGGCTAGAAAGCTCGGTCGCCGCTATCTCGGCTTCGAGCTCTCTCCTCAGTACGCCGACCGCGCCGAGGCTCGGCTCGCCTCGATTCACCCGGGTGATCCGCTGGAGGGCAGCGACGAACCCTTTGTCACCCCCAGGCGCGTTCGGGTCTCTCCCGACGGTCGTTAAGGCTGTCAAATTTGGGCGCATTTACTGATTTTTCTGGATCGTTCCCCCGAATTTGTGACTGCACCCTATCATTCTTTCGATGATTAAAGGTGACGGCGGGATCCAAGTTGCTCGTGTGACCCTCACACGAAACTCGTTCCGTCGGATGGGCGATGCTTCGCCCAGTGACCTGCGATGCCGCAGCGTCAAGCCGACGCGTCCTCCGCCGATCGTTCGCAGCCCTCCGTTCGGCACCTTTCTTGATTGGAACGATCATCATGGCTCGCACTCCAAAACCCCAGCGTGACCCCTCCGACGGCGATCCTCAACCCCGAATCCCACGGACTTCACCTCGGCCGAAGACCGACCTCTCCCTCTTTCTTCAGTATCCGCTCGGCTCGATGAACGATGCCGCCTTCCGAACAATTTGTGATCAGATCCGAGCTCTGCTCGCTCCCCGGACCGATTTGGAACACCGCGGCATCGACATCATTCTCTGGACCTTCGAGCGGGTCCGCAGGGCTTACGCGGCGCTTGATCAGGGCGTTCCCGGAGCAAATCACTACCTGAAAACCATGCTCGCCTCGTTCCGATCCCGTCAGCAAACCTTCGACTTGCTTCGGTCGATCATTGATTCCGACCCGGATCACCCCAGCTTGAAGTCGCTCCCTCTCCCCGTCGCTCCCTCGAAGTCTCCTGCCTCGGTGCCTCCACCGCAGGTCCACGCACCCGACCCCACCCCGACCCCGGAAGACGATGACCACGAGATGGACGAGGTCGACGAGATCGAAGCCGCCGCTCGCGACTGGCGCAGTCGGGTGGCCATGGTCCCGTCGTTCGATCCCCGATGGCCGGTCCTCGATCAGTTCAACCTCCGTGTCGATGACATCCTCTCCATGCGCGACCACGGCGTCCCCGAAGACGAAATTCTCGAACGCCACCCCGGCCTGACCTATACCGACCTCGCTTGCTGCTACTCGTGCGAGGCTGACGGCTACCGAGGCCCTCTCGAACCCCCCTACCCCGACCACATCACGCTGGTCGTGGACGATCCTGAGTCGGACTGACCTCGCCTCCCCCTGAGTTTCTGATCCCCGACATCGACCCGCCGGAGAGATCTTTCTAAGCCAGGCGGCCAACCTTGTCGGTAGACCAGTATTCCGGCTAGAATCAGGCGATTTTCGGGCCGCGGCTCCTCGATCGAGCGGGATCGAAACGAGGAGCCGCGGCCCGACGCGCGCCGCCAGTCCGTTCTCACGCCGCGTCCCTCCCGCAGCGAAGCGAAGCGAGTCACCGCCCGTGCCCAAGCGCAAGGACATCGAGAAGATCCTCATCATCGGCGCCGGCCCGATCGTCATCGGCCAGGCTTGCGAGTTCGACTACTCCGGCTCCCAGGCCTGTAAGGCCCTCCGCGAGGAAGGCTACACGGTCATCCTGGCCAACTCCAACCCGGCCACGATCATGACCGACCCCGGCATGGCCGACCGGACTTACATCGAGCCGATCGTCCCCGAGGTCGTCGAACGCATCATCGCCAAGGAACGGCCCGACGCCGTTCTGCCCACCCTCGGCGGCCAGACCGGCCTGAACGTCGGCCTTGCCCTCGCCGAGTCCGGCGCCCTCGATCGCCTCGGCTGCCGCCTCATCGGCGCCGACGCCGACGCCATCCGCAAGGCCGAAGACCGCGAGCTGTTCAAGCAGTGCATGGACGAGATCGGCCTGGAATCGGCCCGATCCGGCGTTGCCCATAGTCTCGACGAGGCCCGAGCCATCCGAGACGAGGTCGGCCTCCCGTGCGTCCTCCGCCCCAGCTTCACCCTCGGCGGCTCCGGAGGCGGCATCGCCTTCAACAAGGACGAGTTCGACCGCATGGTCACCTATGCCCTCGAACTGAGCCCTGTGCACACCGTCCTGATCGAGGAAAGCATCCTCGGTTGGAAGGAATACGAGATGGAGGTCATGCGAGACTGCGCCGACAACGCCGTCATTGTCTGCTCCATCGAGAACTTCGACCCGATGGGGGTCCACACCGGCGACTCGATCACCGTTGCCCCCGCGCAAACCCTCACTGACAAGGAATACCAGCGGATGCGCGACGCCTCGATCGCCATCCTCCGCAAGATCGGCGTCGAGACCGGCGGCTCAAACGTCCAGTTCGCCATCAATCCCAACGATGGCCGCATGATCGTCATCGAGATGAACCCTCGCGTCAGCCGCTCCAGCGCCCTGGCGTCGAAGGCCACCGGCTTCCCGATTGCCAAGATTGCCGCGAAGCTCGCCGTCGGCTTCCGCCTCGATGAGATCCGCAACGACATCACCCGAGAGACCCCTGCCTGCTTCGAGCCGACGATCGACTACGTCGTCACCAAGATCCCTCGCTGGGCCTTCGAAAAGTTCCCCGACGCCGACCCGGTCCTCACCACGCAGATGAAGTCCGTCGGCGAGGTCATGGCCATTGGCCGGACCTTCAAGGAATCGCTCCAGAAAGCCCTCCGAGGCCTCGAAGTCGGCCGCTTCGGCCTCGGCTGCGACCCGAAAGATCGCTGGTATTCCGGCAATCGTCCCTCCGAGGACGACATCACCGCGAAGCTCGCCACCCCGAACTCCGAGCGCATCTGGTCGATCCGAGACGCCCTGCTTTCCGGGATGTCCATCGAACGCATTCACGGCCTGACTCAGATCGACCCCTGGTTCCTCCAGAACCTCGCCGAACTCGTCGAGATCGAGGGGAAACTCCGGAACGCCGGCTCCCTCGACGCCGCCTCCGATGACCTGATCCGAGAGGCCAAGCGCTCCGGCTTCTCCGACAAACAACTCGGCCACCTCTGGAACGCCTCGGAGGTCGAAGTCCGCCGCGACCGCAAGCATCGCGGGATCAACGCCGTTTTCAAGCTCGTCGACACCTGCGCCGCCGAGTTCGAAGCCTATACCCCCTATTACTACTCGACCTACGAAGACGAGGACGAATCTCGCGTCGGCGAGAAGCCCCGCATCATGATCCTTGGCGGCGGCCCGAACCGGATCGGCCAGGGAATTGAGTTCGACTACTGCTGCTGCCAGGCCGCCTTTGCCCTCCGCGACGACGGCTTCGAGGTCGTCATGGTCAACTCCAACCCCGAGACCGTCAGCACCGACTACGACACCTCCGACCGCCTCTTCTTCGAACCCCTGACGGTCGAGGACGTCCTGAACATCGTCGATCGCGTCCAGCCGACCGGCGTCATCGTCCAGTTCGGCGGCCAGACCCCCTTGAACCTCGCCAAGGCACTCGAGGCCGCTGGCGTGCCGATCATCGGCACCAGCCCCGACCGCATCGACCAGGCCGAAGACCGCGACCGCTTCCGCACCGTCATCGAGCAACTCGGCCTCCGTCAGCCCCCCAACGACACCGCCACCAGCGAGGATCAGGCCCGCCGGATCGCCGCGCAGATCGGCTACCCCGTCGTCGTTCGCCCCAGCTTCGTCCTCGGCGGCCGGGCGATGGAGATCGTCTACGACGAGCCGAGCCTCGACCGCTACATGGCCCACGCCGTCGAGGCCAGCCCCGACCACCCCGTCCTCATCGACAAGTTCCTCGAAGACGCCACCGAGGTCGATGTCGACGCCATCTGCGACGGCGAGCGCACCATCGTCGGCGGCGTAATGGAACACATCGAGGAGGCCGGCATCCACTCCGGTGACTCCGCCTGCGCCATCCCCCCCTACAGCCTCCCCGCCGAGGTCGTCGCCGAACTCAAGCGCCAGACTTACGCCCTCGCCGAGGCCCTCGAAGTCCGTGGCCTTATGAACATCCAATTCGCCGTCAAGGATGGGGAGGTCTACGTCCTTGAGGTCAATCCCCGCGCCAGCCGCACCGTCCCCTTCGTCTCCAAGGCAACCGGCCTGAACCTCGCCCAGGCTGCCGCTCGGGTGATGGTCGGCAAGACGCTGGGCGAGCAGGGCATCACGACCGAGCCCGAACCGACCTTCGTTTCGGTCAAGGAATCCGTCTTCCCCTTCATCAAGTTCCCCGGCGTCGATATCGTTCTCGGGCCCGAGATGCGCTCGACCGGCGAGGTCATGGGGATCGACCACGACTTCCCCTCCGCCTTCGCCAAGAGCCAGCTCGCCGCCTCGACGCGATTGCCTCGCGAAGGGACGATCTTCGTCTCCGTCGCCCAACGCGACCGTCCCGGGGTCGTCCCCATCGCCCGCAAGCTCCTCGACCTGGGCTTCGACCTCATGGCCACCCCCGGCACCGGCGGGTTCCTGGCCGAGAACGGAATTGCCGTCACCACCGTGCGCAAGATTCAGGAAGGCCGACCCAATATCCTCGACCATCTGGCCAACAACGCCATCGCCCTGATCGTCAACACCCCCAGCGGCAAGGGAGCCCGTACCGACGAAGGGCGCATCCGCGCCTCAGCCGTCTCCCACGGCGTCCCCTGCATCACCACCCTCGCCGGCGCCCGCGCCGCCGTGGCCGCCCTGGAACGCCTCCGTGGTGACGAACTGGACGTTTACGCGATCCAGGACTTGCTACAATCTCAGTAATCACGATGCCCTGAGAATGGTCCTCCCACTCCCGATCCGAGACGGAGGCGACGAATGAGCCGGACTTCGCAAGGCGTGCGAGCGACCGTCGACGACCTGTATCAGATTGATGGGAATGCTGAACTGATCGACGGGAGGATCATCCCGCTCATGCCGACAGGCCACCTCCCCAATCAGGTCGCGGGCCGCATCTATCGCCGTCTCGCCGATTTCGTCGATGACCGGGGCACCGGATTCGTCTACACGGACAGTATGGGTTTCACCGTGCCGGAACTGGCTTCCAGGCGTGAATCGTTCTCCCCCGACGTCTCCTTCCTCGATGGTGAAGCCCCCGTCAATCGGATGCGATTCGTCGAAGGCCCCCCCACCTTCGCCGTCGAGGTCCGCAGCGACGTAGATTACGGACCTGCCGCCGACCGCTCCTACGCCGCCAAGCGTGCCGATTACTTCGAGGCCGGCATCCTCGTCGTCTGGGACATTGACCCCGTTGGCGAGGTCATTCGCTCCTACCGCCACGATCGCCCCGAGGCCCCGACTACCTTCACTCAGGGCCAGATTGCCGACGCCGAACCTGCCGTTCCCGGCTGGCGTCTGGAGGTCGATTCCGTCTTCCCTCCTCGGCCCTAGCGAACGCTCGTTCGCGTCGGGAAGGAAGCTCGACCCGTATTCGGGGGTCCCTGATGCCGCCTTCCCTCGCCACCTTTCACGAACAGCGGCATCGCCGCTTCGGCCGATCAAACCCAGAGCGCATGCACCTGGAACTCTGGGAGTGGATCGTCCGCGAGCGGATCGACCCCGCCGAACTCCGTCAGCACTATGGCCTCGATGCTTATCCCGACAACGGTCCCGACTGGTGCCCGGGTGATCTTGGCCAGCCCTGCATCGAATTGCCCGACGGCCGAATCCTTCGCGTCGCTGGCGAACACGAAGATTTCTACGATCCCGATTTCTGCATTTATAACCACGTTCTCGTCCAGACCCCCGACGACAGGATCGAGATCTACGGCTATCCCCGCGAGGTCTTCCCGCCGACCGACTTCCACACCGCCACGCTTGTCGGCGATCGGCTCATCATCATCGGCAACATGGGATACCCCGAGGATCGCCGGCCCGGCACGACCCCTGTCTTCAGCCTCGATCTTCGAACCTACCGCATAGACCCCGTCTCCACTCACGGCGAGGCTCCCGGCTGGATCTCCTCTCATTCGGCAACGCTCGACTCCCAACGATCAGGCATCACCGTCTCCGGCGGTCGGGTCTGGGTCGATCCGGAACCGCAAGGCATGCTCAGGCGTATGGTCGATCGCCTCCGACGTGTTCCGCAGTCGCAAGGCATTCTCAAACGCTCGGTTGATGAGTTCCGTCTCGACCTCACCACCGGCCTTTGGCAGCGCCTGACCGACCGGAGCGACTGGCGCGAATTCGAAATCGAGGTCCCGGAGCGGGTAATTGTCCCTTTCGAAAAAATCCTATTCTCAAACCTCGATCAAACCCTCCTTCCCTCGCGAATGCAGTTGACGCAGATCCCACTCCCAAAGGACGACCATGTCCTGTCGAGACGATTTCTGATCGAGGGGATTGCCGTTCAGACCTCCTGGGAGCTTGACTCAGTTCAGGTCCTGATTGAAGGTTCGCTCCCTCAAAACACGCTCACGCAACTTCTGAACGATCTGCGCCAAAACCTGATCAACACCTCCGAACTCTCCTCCTGGTTGGTGAGGGAAGTCCGTTGACCACTCCCCCTCAAATCGAGCCAAGCCGATGGACCTGATCCTCGCCAGCACGTCCCCGTACCGTCGTGCCCTGCTCGAACGCCTCGGCCTGCCCTTCCGCTGCCGGGCTCCTGGGGTCGATGAGGACGCGCTCAAGAACCAGGGGCTCTCCCCCCGAGAACTGGCCGATCGGCTGGCGATCGCCAAGGCCGACGCCGTTGCTCGGCTCGAACCGAATCCCGCCGCAATTGTGATTGGCTCCGATCAACTCGTCGCCTTCGAAGGGCGGGTCTTGGGTAAGCCGGGTTCGGTTGATCGAGCCGTCGAGCAGCTTCTTTCCCTCTCCGGACGCGATCATGAGTTGATCACGGCGATGGCCGTGATCCAGGGTTCTCACGTCATTCAACACACCGATGTCGCCCGTCTTCACGTCCGTCCCCTCAGTCAATCCGAGATCGAACGCTACGTCCTGGCTGATCAGCCGATCGACTGTGCCGGAGCCTACAAGCTCGAATCGCGAGGCATCGTTCTGTTTGAGCAAATCGACTGCGCCGATCATTCGGCGATCACCGGCCTCCCCTTGATGGCCCTGACGACCATCCTCCGAGATCTCGGCGTTCCCATCCCTTAATACCCGCGCCCTTGCTGCACCTCCTTGCGCTGTACGCCGGGATATTCGATACAAAACTTCCGTTGCACGCTTGTCACCCGAACTGGTGCTCAGTACACTGATGCCGGGTGTTCAGGTCAATCCGGTTTTGCGGGCACTCTATCGCCCAACCTCGCCGAACGACCTAACGGCTGACGTTGAGGGATGCTGCACGGAGGGACAACGATGTCAAGTCTCAGAACTCCTGAGTGGTCGCAGTCAGTGGCCCCGCAGATGGTCCGATCGATCCGCCCATCACTTCGCGAAGTCTGCCTCGTCGGATCGGCACAACCAGACGACTCTCCAGGCGTTGTTCGTCCGTCCGGCGAGGAGATGGTTCCTCATCTCGGCCGCGTCTATCGGGTCGCAGAGGCTCAGGATGCTCGGCCTCGTGACATTCGACAGTACCTCCATTTGGTCCCGCTCGTCCCGGCCCCCCTCCGAACCTGAATTCGACCGCTCGGATCAGTGCTTTTCGATGCGACGAAGCTTGATCGGAACACGAGGTACTCGGACCTCACCCGTTCAGCCGGGTGGTCAGCGGCCGATTGAGACCGAGGAACGAATGGAGCGGTTCGGTCATGCCCTTGCCCGTCCAGCATCCACCTCCTCAGACCGACGACCGGCCCCGCCGGGCCGTAATTCATGCGCCCGCGTTCAAGGCGGTGGAACTCGCCCAGCGAGGCCGGATGATCCTTGACGTGGCCGAGGCCGATCTTGCTGCCTCCGAATCCTTTCTCGGCCCCTTCCACGACACGTCCTGGTTCTTTCGCCGCGCCCTGGCCGATGCCCGCAATTCCTGGGACCGCCTCCGGGCTCGTTACGGACTCGCCGTGCTCGAGGCCGCGCTCGACGAGCCCCCGGCCACTGTTCTGACGCTCGGCCGATCATCCACGCCCGATGCCGTGCTCGTCGTCATCGCTGGCAAAACCTATGCGTTGCACCGTCAGCCCCCCTCGGTCGATGCCCCCCGCATCTGGCAATTGACGCGCATCCCTCTCTCCGACGACGGTCCCTTCCACGCGTGCCGACTCTCCGACGGCTCCACCCAATGCGATTGCGCCCACTGGATTTACGAGATCGCCGACCGATCTGACACGTTTTGCAAGCACCTTGCCGCGCTCGATGCCCTCGGCTGGCTCTGATGGCCGACGGATACGTTGCTCATTCCTTGCGGTTTCTCGCTCACTTGCCTAACCTCATTGGCAGCGAGATTTCCCGACGCGTCGATGTACGACCTCCTGATCGGGAAATTCACTTCCGAGGACACTCACCATGCGTTGGGAAGGCAGAAGACAGAGCGACAACATCGAAGACCGCCGTGGAATCCCCACTCGGGGCCTTGTCGTCGGGGGTGGGCTGGGCACCCTGATCCTGTTTGTGGTGCTGCTGGCACTCGGTGTCGACCCCCAGGCCTTGCTTCAGCAAATGCCTCCAGCGGATCCAGGGGCTGCCGGTGTCGGTGTTGATGCCGGCCCAAGGGCTCCGGTTGACCCTGAACAGGAGCGTCAGGCCGAGTTCGTTTCCGTTGTGCTCGCCGACACGGAGGATGTCTGGACTGAACTCTTTGCGTCCCAGGTTGGTCAACCCTACGAGGTTCCGAAGCTTGTGCTGTTCACCGGCAGTGTCAATACCGACGGATGCGGCTTCGCTGGCGCCGCGGTCGGTCCCTTCTATTGCCCGCTCGACCGCAAAGCGTATCTGGATCTCAGCTTCTTTGATGAATTGAGCAACCGCTTCGGAGCCGATGGTGATTTCGCTCGTGCCTACGTCGTGGCTCACGAAATCGGTCATCACGTCCAGAACCTGCTCGGCATCTCCGACGAGGTCAGGAGCCTTCAGCAATCCTCACGCTCCGAGGAAGAAGCCAATCGCCTCTCGGTTCGGCTCGAACTCCAGGCCGACTTCCTCGCCGGTGTCTGGGCTCACCACGCCGACCGCTTGAATCAGATTCTCGAATCCGGCGACATTGAGGAAGCGCTCCGGGCTGCGAATGCCATTGGCGACGACACCCTCCAGCGTCAAGCCCAGGGCCAAGTCGTCCCCGATTCCTTCACGCACGGCTCTTCCGAACAACGAGTTCGATGGTTCCGTCGCGGCTACCAGACCGGCAACCTCGAACTCATCGACGAGCTCTTTTCTGTTCCCTACAACCAGCTTTAATCGTTCTACTCACCAGCAACTCCCTTCCCAGTCATCCCGAACACGTCAACTCTCCAGAGCGGGTCCCTCAACGCTCGATCTCCGACTCAGTCGATCGCACCGACACCCTCATCACGTCCTGTTCGCCTTTGTAGGATTTTCTCTGAACTTCCTTGTAAATCGTTCGGCGTATCTGGGAACCTTCTCCCGAGATCAGCCCCTCCAGTCCTCACAATCCATCTCACCGTGCGTTGAACCGCTTCTCCAGAACGACTTTTCGTCAATCTGGGCGGTTTGGCGCACGGCTTGCCTTGTTTTCCCAGCATCTCCAAGACACACACCTTGACTGATCGCAAGAGACGGACGAATCGTCCGCCCTTGCACCTCCTGTAGACTCATCACCCGCCAGCCGGTTCCCGGGCCGAGACTGAGACCTCCCCGTACGGGATGACGTTCGCCGTACGCCCTCAGCTTGGCTCACGAACCCGACACGATTGAGAGAGACTTGGAGCAATGATCAAGACGACCTGGACCCTCGCGGCCGCCCTGATCCTGACCCTCGCCCCCGCAATTCCCACCGAGGCACTCGCCACGGAACGATGCGACGCATCCGTTCCACTTCGTGATGATGCCCTTGGATTTGCGGTGCTTGAAATTCTCCCCGACCACACTCCCTGGACCGAACCGGAACCCGAGCCGGAACCCGAGGCATCGCTCCCGGCTGCAGACCAAGGCTACGGCGACCCTTACGGATTCTCCGCCATCATCAATAACTACCGAGCCTCGGCCGGACTGCCCCCGCTCTCCTACGATCCGAACCTCTCCGCCTGGGCCTCTCAAAACAATGCGGCGCAATGCTCAAGGGGCCTCGGGCATCACATCATGGCCAACTTCTTCCAGAACTGCGGCTACAACCAAACCTCTGTCTTCGACATTGCGATTAGCTGGATGAACTCTCCCGGACACGCCCAGAATATGCTCGCCCCCTCAGCCACTCGATTCGGCATCGCTTACGGCCCGGGCCCATACTGGACCATGAACCTGCAATAATCGATCGAGCTTCCTTCCGATCCCCGATCGACCCGGACCGGCGATCCCTCCGCCGTTGGTCCGGGTCGTTTCGCGCGCCGATCGCCCCGAGCCAAGGGCGCTTGAACCCCGGTATCACCGGATGCTAGACTCGCTGCCGATCCGGCCGCTCGGCCGACACGGAACGACTGCGCGCCGACCGGGGAATTGTCTCCCGCTGCCGCTCGATCGATCTCCGATCCCTCCCTCGACTGTTTCCTCTGGTCCTCTTGCTTCTCAGGAGAACGTTTACCATGTCCGTCGCCGCCAGCACCCCGAGCAAACTCGGCGCCACTGTCCTGCTCGGCCGGGGGCTCACGCCCGGCAAGCTTCGGGGTCTGCAACGCATCAGCAACCCGAACGGCACGCTGACGATGGTTGCCTTCGACCAGAACAGCTCCATGATCGACCTCGCCAAGAAGGGCCTCAAGGCCAAGGGCGAGGACCGCGACCCGACCTATGAAGAAATTGTCGAGGCCAAGCTCGACATGGTCCGCCACATGGCCCCGAAGGCCTCCGGCATCCTCATCGACGCCTACTACGGCGCCTGGCCCGCCATCGCCACCGGTGCTGTTCCCCCCGACCGTGGCCTGATCGTCCGCGTCGAGAAGTCCGGCGGTCCCAAAAACAAGCGTGGCGGCCCGCTCGGCTCGATCGAGCCCGGCCTCTCGGTCGAAAAGATCAAGCTCATGGGCGTCGACGTCGTCAAGCTGCTCGCCCCCTTCGAGCCAACCGAGCTCGACAGCGCTCAGCACCAGTACGACTTCATCCAGAAGATCTACGAGGACTGCCGCAAGTTCGACATCCTCATGCTGCTTGAGCCGGTCGCCTTCCCCATGGACGGCGAAAAGAAGACTGACACCAGCTTCCTCAACCGCAAGGCCGAAACCGTCATCGAGTCCGCCCGCCAGCTCTCCCGCTGGTGCGACGTCTACAAGGCCGAGTTCCCCGGGACCCTCGGCCACGAGTCCGAGGAACAGCTCCGCGACAACCTGCTCGCCCTCTCCGAGTGCAGCCAGACCCCCTGGGTCCTCCTCTCGGCAGGCGTCGACTACACCGACTACGTCACCCAGGTCAAAATGGCCATGGACTGCGGCGCCTCGGGCATCCTCGGTGGGCGGGCCTTCTGGAAGGAATACTTCCAGGAAGACGGCGCCGAGGCCCGCTCCCGCTTTGCCGCCGAAGTTGGCGCCAAGCGGGTCGAGGAGGTCGATACCATCGTCCGAGAGAGCGGCTCCCCTTGGTTCGCCAAGTACGGCCTCACTCAGGATGACTTCCTCAACATCCGGGCCGCCGAGGGATGGCACTTCCGTTATGCCCCGGGGGCCGAGTCGGCCGTCGGCAGCTCCGGTCACGTTGTCCGAGCCGGCGAGGTCTACTGACCGGTCCCGGTCTCAATCCACCGTTGCAAACGCAAGCCGGCCCCAGTGCCTCGTCGCACTGGGGCCGGTTCGTGTTTCTTAACAGAGCCCGCGGCTCAGTTCCCCGAGAACCCTTGCCGTTCCATGTCGTTGCGACCTGGCAGGCGGGGCTTCGGTCGCTCCCGTTCCGGTTTCTCCTTCTCCTTCGGTGGCTTGACTGCACCCAGCCGGAAGCCCGAATCCGGACGGAAGAAGATGCCCGACCCCGGATCAAGCAGCTCGCTCTCGTCGGTGTTCGTATTGTAACGCAAGGCGCGGGCGGTCGTCCGACTGGTCGGCTGCCCGAACGACCCCTGGCTGGCAATCGTCACCGGAGCCGAGTCGGTTCCTCTCACGAAGAAATTCGCCGTGTTCGTATCGTAAGTAATGGTGTCACCCAACAGGGTCTTGCCATCAGCCCTGGCCTGTGCCGCTCCAAACGCTTTCAGGAAGTTACGGTCGGGAATCCCCGGCACCGCCGGGTTATGCTCGACGTAAATCGTATCCCCTTCGAGCATCACCGCGTCCGAGGGCGGTCGATCAAACTCGAGGTCGTCCTGATACTGCTTGACTGCAGCCCGGATCACCCGAGCATCACCTCGGAACTCGGCCACTCGATACCCCCCTCCGGCCGTCCCGAGTTGCCCCTCGACCCCCTCGTTGAATTCGATCTTCGTCTTGGTCAGTGTCATCCGCCTTGGCGAACCCGCATCGGCTCCGGCCGGATTCCGCCCGTTCTGAGCAGCGGTCGGAATCAAGCGCCTCGCCGAGTCTCCTGATCCACCAGGCCCCCCTTCAAGCGTCGCCACCGACACACTGCCCGCCCCGTCCATCCAGAACCGATCGGCCTGACGGTCGAACGTGACCGACTCTCCCTTCGATTGCCGAAGCTCCCGGATCAACTCCCGATTCTCGTCATCTCGGACCAGGTTCCAGAGCTCGACCTGTCCCGTGCCGATGATCGACGCCAACTCCAGTTCTCGATCTCCGTCGCGGACCTCTCCATTCGTTTCAGAACCCGGCAAGGCCCGGTCGAACGACACCGGGCGATCGAAGATCACCTCCATCTCCTGGGAGGCCGATCCCGCATCGCCGTTCCTCGCCTTCACGTCCCCGAGGAATAATGCCCGTGCCGGTCCCGGCGAACCGTCAGGCTCGGCGAACTGACCGTGGAAGAACATTGCCTCCTGCCAGGTCACGATCAACGGCTCGCGGTTCTTGGCCGGGGCCTCGTCCTGATTGTCCGAGGCCAGTTCCAGCCTCCCCATGCTCGACCGATCCGACAGGTTCCAGAGCCGTCCCGGCCCCTGGATGAAGGCATAGTCGTGCGACTGGTCCACCCCGACCACCACCTTGCCGTCGGCATTCGGATCGGGGAACCCCTGAATAAACATGTCGTCAGACGCGATCGTGACCGGCCGGGTCTCCCCGTGAGCGAACAGCTTCATGCGGCCCGGCCCCACGTTCTGCAAATCGATCCCGAAATCCGCATCGACGTGAAAACCGGCCTTCTTTCCGGGCGCGGGGTCCTGATGGATCACCACGTTGTTCCGGAAGCGTGCCTCTCGAACCTCTCGAGTTCCTCCTGATCCCCCGGTCAGATCGATCCCCGGACCATTGCCCGTCACCTCAATCCGAGCCCAGACCAGATCCGCCTCGGCCGAGAAAGGCGGAGACGGTGGTTCTTCAATTCCTGATTGTCCTGCGTCAGGTCGACCGGCGACCACCGGATCCGCCGATTCGGACGCCGAGGCCCCAGCCCCAGGAGCCCCTCCCACTTGCGAAGCAAATCTCGCTCTCGGCAACGCCTGCCCCGCCGCTCCAGCCATGACATCCGAGGCCGGCATGACCTCGTTCAGATAGGTAAACACCACGTCCAACTTCTCTCGGGCGTTCAGCTCCCGACGCGGCTTCCGATCTCCGGCGACGACCATCCCGGCCGGTCCTTCCGAGCCTTCAGGAGTGACCAGATGCACGTCACCCACCGCCGAAATCCACTCGATCTGGAACGATCGACCCTTCGGTTCCCCCTCCGATCCCTGCACCGGCACCGGCCCTGCGTCCTGAGGCTTGAGGCTCACCACCACCTTATCCCGACAGGCCAGGGTCAACTGACTCGGGTCGTTCAGGATCGGCCACCCTTGCAGCGTGATGAACGTCCGAGGCGTCTCGTCCGCTGCGTCCGCTGCGGCCAGCGACGTCTCGATCACCATCTCATCCCGAGCGGTGGCCGAACGCTCGACCGGCCCATCCCGCCTCGACCGCATCTCCAGCAAAACCGGCCCCCGAGTGATGACCGTCGATCGCCCCTGTTTTTCCGGGTCGCCGTGCAAGGTCGCATCAGCCGCCAGGACGGTCACATACGAGGTCGGATTTCCCTGCTCATCCACCTCCATCCGCTCGAATTCGATCTGCTGCCCCGGGTCGGCCCGGAAGTACGACACCTCCGGCACGTTGTTCCCCGGCTTCCGGTAAATCAGCTCGTTCCCCCGACACCGGAGCCGTTCCGATTGCGACTCCAGCCAGACAACGTGCCCATCGACCCGCGCTTCGAGCAGTCGCAGGGCCCCAGAGCTTTGATCGCCGCTTGGAGGCAGAGCACCCTCGGTCACCGACGATGGGTCTTCAGCAACAGGCTCGGCCCCAGGAACGAGGATGGCGTACAGATGGTCTCCGGTAATCCGGTCCGGTTGCTCCACCCCCCGCTCGATGACGACGTTCGTCGAGAACTCTGCAATCGTTGGCGCCGGAGGCGCCGGAGGCCCGACTGGGGCCGGCATCCTCGGCTTCGGCAACTGAAGCCGCATGGAGCCGCTGGTCAGCTTCCCTGGCGTCTTCGGGGCCTCGACCCCATCGGCCGACGCCACCTGCTGCTCGGGTAAGGCGTTGCCGGGAACAAATCCAGAGCTCCCGATGTCTTCCGACGTGATCTCCACTCCTTGATTGAGCGTGACCACCTCCGCACCGGGGAAACCGCCCCCCCCGTCACCCGGCCGCAACGAAATCACCAACCCCTTGCCCCGCACCGTCACGTCGCCATCGACCAGTTGCACCTGATCATCACAGCGCAACTGCATCTGCTTCTCGAAGTATTCGGCGTAAGGAACCGTCACCACCATGTCGTCCTGCGGATCGGGAGTTCCCTTGTCGTCGAGAATCAGGACGTGTTCGTCAATCCCTTCGATCTTCGCATGGACGACATTCGGCTTCGGCCCGCCCCCCATGAAGCTGAACGGTTGGTCGAAGTCGATCACCGCCCGGTCGCCCGACATCACTTTGGTGCTGCCGTCCTTATTCGACCCCCAGATCACGGCAAACGGAGCCAGTACGATCCGCTTGCGGTCCTGGTCGTCGGGAAAGTCGAGCGTGCTCCAGTACATCCAGTAGCCGCGATCATTGTTGTAATACTTCGTCACATCACTGACCGTCCCACTGGTCCAGTGATGCTCACCGAAAACCCGAAGGGCCAGTTCCGTCGCCTGCTGGGCGCCGAGCGACGCCGAAGGCCTCAGGTCGAACCGAGCCTTCGCAATGGGAATCGACGGTTGGACCCGAGCGGAGACGATCGAATACCCGTACTCGTAGCCGAAATATCCGGCCAGGAGCAGAGCAAACGTGATCACAGTTCGAACAGTTCGGGTCATGACGTCGGTCCGCATCCGGTCTGCAATGCGCTTCGGCCCCCAGGTGTGCCGACGCGAACCCATGACTCAAGACAAAGGCACCGCAACCACCATTGCGAGCACGTACGGAACCTTCGGCACGGGGACTGGGGCAGCACGGTCGGCTCCGGCATCCGGCGGCCTCACGGTTCGAGGTCGTCGGCCTCCAGGCCGATCAGGTCGGTGATGTCCACCAGTCCCACCAGCCGCCGTTCCGCATCGACGACTGGTAACTCGCTCAGTTTCCGCGACCGTAGCAATTCGACCGCCTCGGCAATCGTCGCATCGACCGATACGACGACCGGATTTGCCGTCATCACCTCGCTGATCGCCCGGTCCAGCCACTGTTCACGCCTCAGCTCAAAGAGCCGGGCGAGATCACTGTCAGTGAAGATGCCAAGCAATTGCCTCTCATCGTTCACCACCAGAACCGCCCCGCTCCGTCGTCGAGCTCCTCCCAGCCTCACGAAAACCTCTCGGACCGACTCGCCCGGTTGTGCCGTCCGCACGTGCGAACCGGTTCGCATCAGGTCTTCGACTCGACTCAGCTTCCGTCCCAGGCTGCCCCCGGGATGGTAGCGAAGGAAGTCTTCGGGCCCGAAGGCCTTCATCCGGCTGACCAGTAACGCAAGAGCGTCTCCCACGGCCATCATCGCGGTCGTGCTCGCCGACGGGGCCAGGCCAAGCGGGCAGGCCTCGGCAATCGACCCAAGCGTGATGCACAAGTCGGCCCCCCGTCCGAGCGTACTGGTCGGGCTTGCGGTCAGGGCGATCAACCCTGCGCCGAGCTGCCGGATGGAGGGAATCAACCGCGTCACTTCCTCCGTTTCGCCACTCTGCGAGAGTGCGAGTACGAGGTCGCCCGATCGAATACGCCCCAGATCGCCGTGAACGGCATCGCCGGGGTGCAAGGGGAAGGCCGTTGTTCCGGTCGAGGCCAGCGTGGCTGCGAGCTTCTGGCCCACGAGTCCCGCCTTCCCCATCCCCGTCACCACGACATTCCCTTGACACCGGAAAATGCAATCGGCCGCCTCGACAAGTGCCTCATCGAGCTGATCGCAAACGCGATCAATCGCCTCGGATTCGAGGCGCAGCACATCCCGAGCGAAGGCCAGGGCATCGCTGGCCGTTGCCAGCGTCGTCGCGTCCAGAACGGTGGCCATCCGGTGCCTCCTTGCACGCCGATGGACCGGAGAGGTGATTGAGGTCCCCGGCTCCGGGCGAACCGAAGGATCATCGGCTCGCCATCGGCCTGTCGGATCGGGATCGGCACCATAGCCCATCACCCTACCCCCGTCAACGCGACTCGGTCAGTCCACCTCCATCCTCGTGTTGCATCGACTCGCGCCCAGGGGCAACTTGCGTCACTTCTGCCAGACGGGCAAAGATTTCCGCTCGGGTTCGACCTGCTTCATCCGACCTGCTTCGATCTGAAGTCCGGCATAGGTTCGGCGCCTTACCGACCCCGACCCACCCACATCGGATTATCCCGGTTCAGCAGGGTTTCGGAGAACGGTACCCAGTTCTCCCCGCCATCCTCGGACACGTGAGACGCCAGCATCAGCCCGCTTCCGGAGGTCGGTTCCAGCACCACCCGGAGCGGTTGGACCTGACCGCTGCGGTAAATCAATTCTCCGTTGAGCACCAAGGCATCTCCTTCCCGCTCACCGCGCAGCCTTTGAATCCGCCCTTGATTGTCGACCCGATCCAGACACCAGAGCCCATCGGTCGGATCGAAATAGAGCATCCCTCGACCGGAGTGGCCGGAGTACTCGCTCCACTGCTCCTGATAGACGTGTCCCCCCTCGACCCGCTGCACACTCACGTGTCCTCGCGGTCTCCCGCTGCTCGGATCCCGAGCGATCCAGTATCCGGTCCAGAAATCAAGCTCCCCCTTCCCTTCGGGTGGTGGACCCATCCGGTTCAGCACCCGCGAAAACCGCTCCGAATCGCGGAGCACTGCAAGATCAGCTTCCTGTTCACACCACGAACGGTCGCGGTAGCCGAACCGGACGGCCTCCTCCAGCGCCTCCAGCGCCTCCTCGATTCGACCGAGACGAGCCAACGCGCACCCAATCTTAAATTGAGACGAGGTACGGTTTTCTTCGAAACCGGCGGCCCGCTCATGCAGGTCCAGCGCCACCTCGTATTGCCCCATTTCATGCGTCGCGTATGCCAAACGTGCCCAGGCCTGGCCATTGCCCGGTTGTTCGTGAACGATGGTGCGATAAAGCGCAGTGGCTCGCTCATAATCACCCTGATAAAACGCTTGTTCGGCCAGCGTTTCCGGGTCTTCGGTGGTGGCGACCGTCGCGGCCTCGGCCCCGGCCAGTTGCTCAATGTTGGAGGAGTCAATCCCGGCCTGAGAACGGAGCAGCCACCAGACTGCGACTCCCCCGACCACCCCGAGTGTGAGTACGATGAACCGCATAGCCGTTCCTTTCCTCAAGGCCGACGATCTTCCGCCACCCGTGGCCTCATTCCCCTCGACACGCTGACAGGTACGCAAGGAGGTCTCGAAGATCTTGCTGACCCAACGCTCCCGCCAGGCCAACGGGCATGATCGAGGTTGAGACCGGGCGAATTTCCTCGATCTCCGAACGGACCAGATCCACTTCCTTTGCATCCGCCCCCACCACGCGAAGGCGATCCGAACCTTCGGCTCGAACCACCCCCACGAACACCCGGCCATCTCGCATCGCGACGGTATACGGGAGATAGTCCGGGGCGATCACTGCGCTGGGCGCCTCGATCTCCCGGTACAGTTCCGCAGTCGAGTACCGCTTTCCAGCGTCGGAAAGCTCCGGCCCGACGTTTCCTCCCCGATCGCCGACCCGGTGGCAGTCTGCGCACTTCCCCTGTTCGCTGAAGAAAACCGATTCTCCCCGGGTCGGATCTCCTCCCGCCAGTTCCTCGGGCAGGTCCGGCAGCTCAGCCGGGGGCTCGATCGGAGCCGGAGCCCAGGGAAGAATCTGCGCCGACCGCGCGATCAGTCTCGGAGCGTCGTCTCCTTCCGACTGAACAAGAACGGTAAGCGACGGAAGTCGGCCGTCCCAGTCTGAGCCGGTCGGCAGGGTCAGGAACAACTCGACCGGCTCCCCGAACGGTTCGACGACCTCCTCAGCGCGATGATTGGCATCAACCTCCAGGGGCACGAACATCAGCTCGGCCTCGAAGGGGCGATCGGCCTGAACCGTCACCGTCGCCTCCCCCTCGGGCATCGCCAGTAAGGTCCGCAAGGTCAGCGATCCCGGCTGCCTCATCATGGTGAACGCCTTCTCGTGCTCGACCGAAGCCGCCAGGCGATTCCGGGACGCCTCAAGATCGAGTTCCGAAAGCCAACCCGACCACGAAGGTCCCGCGCCTGTCTCGTCAGTCCAGACCGCCTCCACCCCGGTCAGGTCGTACGCAATCGTGCCCAGCCCGTTCGGCAAGGCCGCTCGATACGTCGCTTCGGCCGGATGTGGATCCGTTAGTAAGATGAGTGTCCGCCCCTCATCGGATCGCGAAGCCGCGGCAATCCGCACCTGACCAAGCGGATCATCCGTTGCATGCTCCGCGTCCAGTCCGCTTGCGTGATAGGGAATCTGCTGACCTTCAATCGCCGAAAGACTCGACTCGTCAACTGGTTCGGGATACGCAATTCTCACTTCAAGCGGCCCGGCGGGCCAGGCAATCGGTTCCGAACGTGCTGCAAGGGGTGACGGTTCGTCGATTGTCGGCCCGAAGCCCACGCAGCACAACAGAGCGGCAAGCAAACGCATGAAGGATCGTCTCGGTCGGGTCTCGAAGGATCGGTGCCTGGATGTCCAAGATTCCTTTATCATAGCCTCGCGGCAATCGGCCCCACAATCAGGGACTCAACACGCTCCTGACCCCGACCAACCACCCCTGATTGCATTCTTGAAATCGAGATCCTCGCATGGATGACCCTCCCCCCGAGCCGTTCGACATCGCCGAGGTCTTCCGTCGCCTTCGCCGCGCCGTGGCCCCGTTTCCGAAAGCGGCCATGTTTGATCTGCGTGAGCAAGGCTACGACTCCCCCTTCGAGCAACTCGTCGGTGCCTTGATCTCCGTGCGGACGCGAGACGAGACGACCCTCGTCGCCTGCCTCCGACTCTTTGCCAAGGCCCGGACTCCCGAGCAACTGCTCGCCCTCGATCATGCCCGTCTCATCGAATTGCTCAAGGGGGTCGGCTTTCCCGAAGTCAAGGCACGCGACCTGAGCGAGATCGCGCGTCGGATTCTTCAGGAACACGACGGCCAGGTCCCCGACACCCTCGACGGCCTGACCGCCTTCCGCGGCGTTGGCCCGAAGATCGCCGCCCTCACGCTCGCTACCGGCTTCGGCAAGCCGGCCATTTGCGTCGACATCCATGTTCACCGCATCACGAATCGCTGGGGTTATGTGACAACCCGAACCCCTGAGCAGACTGCTGCGGCTCTCACCCAGGTCCTTCCCAAACGCTACTGGATCGAGATCAACGAGCGTCTCGTCCCCTTCGGCAAGTTCGTCTGCACGGCGGGCAGGCCGAAGTGCTCGGCCTGCCCGCTTCGATCCATGTGTCGCCAGGTCGGGGTCGACGCCTCGCGTTGATCCTACATCGCGGCTCAGCTCTGCTGGACCCGTACCCCGGCCTCTTTCAACTGCGATACATGTTCTTCGGGAACTTCGAGTTCCCCAAGATACAGTTCCAGATACGGCGCGAACCGTTTCGATCCTTCCGCATCCGCCTTCGCCCAGCCAATCAACGGTTCGAGATCGCTGATCGGATTCCCCTCAAGGAACAGCATTCTGACATCCGTCTGCGAGGTTAATGGCGACAGATCCTCGATCTGATTGTTCCTCAAATCCAGCGTCGAGATCCGCGTGACCTCTTTCAGCGGCGACAGATCCGCAATCGCGTTGCCATCCAGGTACAACGACGACAGCCTCGTCAGCGCGGCCAGCGCTCCGATCTCCTCAATCTCATTCTCCGAAAGATACAGCGATCTCAGGTTCACCAGGCCCGCCAGCGGCTCGATCGACGCCACCGCATTGTTGCTCAATTCCAGATATTGCAGCTTCTTCAGCTCTTTAAGCGGCTCGACCGAGGTGATCTTATTCTCCGACAGGTCGAGCGATTGCAGATTCGCCAGGCCGCTCAAGGGGCCAATCTCGGTGATCGCGTTGTTCTTCAGATTAATCAGGGCCAGGTTCGGGCAGCGATCCAGGCCGGTCAGGTCGGCGATCTCTCGGCCTGGAGCCTCCAGGATGTAGAGATTCCTCAACGTCTCATCGTCCAGAGACGCGTCCGGCCCCTGTTTCAATGCCTTGCGGACAGCGGCTTCCAGGTTCGCGTCGGGAAATGGCCCCTCGGCATTCGCGTGCTCGGCAACGGCCAGAGACAGGGTCAAGGCGGCCATCAGCGGCGCGAGGACGGTCGCGGCGCATCGGCTCATGGTCATGGTCCTCCGATCGCAAGTGCGGTCCGAATCGTTGCTTCAAGACCTCCGGGGTGGCCGATCATCTCACCCGGATGACCCCGACCCCCCGAATACCCTCTAAGCTGCCGTTGATCCTCTCTCCAATCAAGGGGTCGTCGGCGTGATTCTCACGCACGATCGGGTACACTGAACCCGCTCGAAACCCCTCGATCCGTCTCCTCAACCCCTTAGGAGCCGTGTCATGTCTCGTCCCGCTCCCGAGCCGATCGACCCCCATCGCCTGCCCGAGCTGGCCCTGGCAGTCATGCTCGCCGCGAAGTTTCCCATGCTCGCCACGATCGACGGCGACCAGCCCCGGCTCCGGCCGGTCTCTCCCGTCCGAACCGATGGCTTCACAGTCTACGTCGCCAACCTCCGCGACTATCACAAGACGGCCGAGATCGCCGCCAACCCTCACGTCGAACTCTGCTATCTCGACCCCAAACACGATCAGGTCCGGATCACCGGCAAGGCCGAGGTCCTCGACGACCGCTCCTTGCTCGAACAGATCTGGAACGAAAACCCCCTGCTCCGCAACTACCTCGGCTCCATCGACAACCCGGCGTTGATCATCTATCGCATCCGACCCAGCCGCGTCCGCTTCATGCGCGAGTGGGCCCTCGATTACCATGACATCCCCCTTGACGCCGGTTGAGACGACCCCCACCACGCGATTGAACCCTCATCTCATGGCTCAGCTCGGCCTGATTTCCGACATCCACGGCGACCCGATCGCCCTCGAACTGGCCTGGGCGCACCTGACCCTCATGGGAGCCGACGCCATCATCTGTGCCGGCGACCTCGTCGGCTACGGCCCGTTCCCGGATCGCGTGGTCGCGTTCCTCCAGGAGCGTCAGATTCCTTCCGTCCGAGGCAACCACGACCGCTGGGCCGTCGAGCGGCCCCCGCACGAGCCCGATGAATTCGGCGGCGGCACCGCGTCTCCTGAAACTCGGCTCCTCCTCGATCGCCTGGAACCAAGCCTCGTCTTCGAACGATCAGGGCGCATCATGGTCGTCGTCCACGGCTCCCCTCGCGGCGACATGGACTTCATCACCCCGACCACGCACCCGCCGCGCGTCCTCGACGGCTACCTCGCATCACTCGACGCCGATGTACTCATCCACGGCCATACCCACCGGCCCATGTGGTATCGCTCGGCCCGAGGACTGGTCGTCAATCCCGGATCACTGGTCTCGATGCCCGTGGTCAAGACCTCGCGCACCTTCGCCATGCTCGACCTCAACTCCCTTGAAGTCCGATTCTTCGATGTCGAGTCTGCGCAACCCCTTTCCGTGGATCCCTGGCCAGGGGAGGCCCCATCCATCCCACCCCATTCCTAAATGCAAACCTCGGCTCACCTTGATCGGGACGATCACGGCGCCGAGGTCAGTCTGTCCAGCATCCCAGGCGTCTCAACGCACGACCTTCAAGGCCGACTCCGGTAGCAGTTGCCGCAAGGTCTTCGGCAAGGGGAAGGTCACGTCCTCTTCTCGGATCGTTTCCTCGGTCATCGAAGCCCCGTAGCGATCTTGCAGATAGCTGATGCACTCCTGCACCACGTCCTCCGGAGCACTGGCCCCGGCGGTGATCAGAACGGTCTCGACCCCCTCGAACCATTCGTCCTTTATTTCGGCCGCGCCGTCGATCAGATGGCCGGGCACACCCATCGTCGTGGAAATTTCCGCCAGCCTCAGGCTGTTCGAGCTGTTCTGGCTGCCGAGCACGAGCACCAGATCCGCCTTCGAGGCCAGCTTCCGCACGGCGTCCTGGCGATTCTGGGTCGCGTAGCAGATGTCGTCTTTCGGTGGATTGGCGATCTGGGGGAATTTCTTCCGCAACGCGTCAATAATCACGTTCGCGTCATCGACACTCAGCGTCGTCTGCGTCAGATACGCGATCTTTTCCGGGTTGATGTCGAGTGCTTCAACGTCCTCGACCGACTCGACCAGGATCATCTGCTCTGGGGCTTCCCCCATCGTACCGATGACCTCGTCGTGCCCCTCGTGGCCGATGAGCACAATCGTGTAACCGAGCTTCGCGTATTTCACCGCCTCCAGGTGAACCTTCGTCACCAGGGGACAGGTTGCGTCGATCGCCTTCAGGTTCCTTGCCTTCGATTCCTGGCGAATCTGTGGCGAGACGCCGTGAGCGCTGTACAGCACCGGCGAACCTTCGGGAACCTCGTCCAGCGTCTCCACGAAGACCACGCCACGGTTCTTGAACCGCTCGACCACGTGCTTGTTGTGCACAATTTCGTGATACACATACAAGGGCGCCCCGAACAGGTCCAGGGATCGCTCCAGGCTCTCGATCGCCATGTTCACGCCCGCGCAAAACCCGCGGGGATTGGCCAGGATGATCTTCATCGCGGCGCGTACCTCTTTCGCTCGATTCAGGAAAAGCATCGACCCTTACTCTATGCCGAAACCCCTCTCCTGAAAAGACCGCCGCGACCAACCGCTCTGCCCCCGACTTCCTGCCACGGAAGCTGAGGCCGCGCGATCCCTCCTCAGCCACGTCAATCCATCGCGTCCCACGAGCACCGATTGCTCCAACGATCCCCGATCGACTCTTCTCTGCGACTCTACGCCCAAGCCCTCTCCCTGTCTTCCCAATCGCTCCGAGCCCCATCATCCACCATCCGAGCCTGCCTGCCTTCGCTCCTCTCAATCCTGCTCGACCCGGATCGATCCGTTCCCCGTCCTGATCTCAATGCTCGCCGTCTCGTCCGCGTCCGGTTCATATCCGACCGGAATCACGCCCGTCTCCGGTCGCACTCGACCCATCGGGAAATCCGACGAAACCCGGCCGTTGCCTGAGGTCGCATCAACAACCAGTGATTGATCTTCCGGCAAGCTCAAAGTCACCGAGCCGTTGCTCGTGACCATTCGAGAGACACCCTTCGCCAGTGATCCCTCAAACTCGATGGAGCCGTTCGACGTGGTCGCCAGCACCAGAGAGTCATACGCTTCAACTTCGATTGAGCCATTCTTCGAGTCGAGCACCAGGGGACCGCTCGCCCCCTTCACGTCAATTTTCCCCAGACTCGACCGCGCGGCGATCGACCCACGCACATCCGCCACGCGGACCGAGCCCAGTCCCGTCACCACTCGTACCTGGGCGTCTTCCGGAACCTCCAGGCGAATCGACACACCTCCGGAACTCGGCCGCTGTGACTCCATTCCCCCGATCCGCACCGAGACTCCCTCTCGGGTCGATCGCATGATCGGCTTCAGCACGCCAAGCGATCGCCCCGCCTCTGCCGCTGACGTTCCTCTCCCCTCGGTTTCGACTCGGCAGATCACCACCCCTTCCGATCCTCGACGAACCCGAACCGACCCCTGGATGGCATCAACCTCGATCTTCGGAGCCTCCTCGACCTCGAATCGCTCCTCGAAGACTTCCTGAACCGCGATCTCGTCCTCCTGCGCCATTTTCCAGACAATTCCGCCCGTCACGACGGCAAGAAAGGCCATCAGGCCCACCGGCCATTCTTTCTTCGATCGCTTGCCCCGAGCGGCTTGCGGAGGCCTCGGCGTGACCGGTTCGGGTGTTTCATCCAGAAATCGGATCCCGTCCCTCAGATTCTCCGGCGTTCTGGCCATTGCCCTTCCCCTTCCCCTGCCTCGGGATTCGATTTACGTGCTGCGTCGTCTTCGGTTCACGTCCGCCCGATCGTCGCGGCACTCTTCCTTTTGGCCACAATGAATCGGCTTTCAAGGATCTTCGACCCCGGGCTGTGGTTATTGATCAAGAACCCCCTTCCCGCCTCGATCGAATGTTCTCTCTTCTTCCCTTCGAACACCCCGGCACCACCCTCCCGCACGATGGCAAGGAGGGACGCCTTCGCCGACTCGGCCTGCCCCGGTTGACTGAGGGGCGTGAAGCGATCCGACTCTCCTCGCTGGGACCGCCGCCCCCAACGGTCGTGCCACGCCACCCTCCTCTCTCTCTTCGATATCACCCGCTCGTGGGCCCTTTGCCCGATTTTTGTGACTAAGCCCCCTTAAATCCTCGATGGTATCGATGACGGCGTCACTCGCACCCAATTGGTCCAGCCGACTTCAATCTCCCCCTTGGCCAAACCACCAAACACACGCACCTGGAGCCACCCGCCATGCTCAACGCGTCCGAACTCCGAGCCACCGCAAACCGTCTGAACGCGCTCCACTCGACCGGCCCCATCACTCCCGAAGGCAAGAAACTCTCCCGAAGCAACCGCTTTCGTCACGGCCTGGCCGCCGAGACAATCATCACCGAGGACGAACGCGCCGCGTTGGCCGAATCGCTCGATGCCCTCAACGAACTCTTCACCCCCGACCACCTCGTCGAGGCCGATCTCGTCCGCCGAACCGCCGTCGCCCGCGTTCGCCTCCGACGCTGCGAGGCCGCCCGCGAGTCTCGCCTCGACGGCGATGCTCGAGACGCCCTCCGCTCCTGGGAGGAAAAACGCCGCAAAGCCATCCGACGTCAGGCCCAGCGTCTTCGGATCAACCCTTCCCGGACGCTCGACACCCTGGAGCAATCCGCCTTCGGCTGCGAATGGCTCATCCACCACTGGCGAGGGCTCGATGCCCCCCTTGCTGCCGGTCGTCCCTGGACCTCTGAGCAAACCGCCCGAGCCTTCCTCCTGCTTGGAACCCTTCCCAACACGACCGATTCCTCATCACCCCTCGCAGATCAGCTCCGGACGCTCCTCGATCCCGGTCCCACTAACACGTCCACCGGAGTCCAGGCCGATCGCCCCCCCCTCGATTTGCTCCGCCAGTTCATCTCCGATCGCCTCGATCGCCTCCACGCCCTCCGCGAGGAACTCTGGCAGACCGTTGACGGGCCTGAGCGCGAGGCTGTCCGCCTGGCTGCCCTGGCCGATGCCGGCCAGACTCCTTCTGCCCGCTCCGCTCAGCGCTACGAGCGCGAGGCCGAACTGAGCTACCAACGCAACCTCAACATGATCATGAAGATCCGCGCTGAGAACCGACGCGCCGCCGAGGCAGCCCGCAAGGAACACCAGTCCGGCCCCCGCTTGCGATCGCCCGAGGCAACAGGCTGGTACCGCGACCCGGGAACCATGCCCAATCCCCACACGTCGACCCCTTGGCTCAATCCTTCCCCCACACGGAACGAAGCCACACCGGAGGTTCGGCCCGCCGAGCAGAATTGCCCCAAGTCACCAATTCCAATTGATTTACGAAACGAAGCTGCGTGCTCATCCTCTCCCTCGCGTTCTCCTTTTTCAGCGCACCCAACGGCGCACCTCAGCGCACCCTCGGCTCCTTCCGAGCCGTGTCGAACCCCCCTACCTCCGGATCGGACCGTGTACCCTGACACCCCAATGGCAACGGGCCGTCCTCCGGCAAGCGACTTGCCCGAAGATCGGCCCGAAGCGAACCCGAATTCTACCCGACCGATGACCGGTCACCACACACGGGAGAACGGCCGATCGGCCCCGAACTCAAGGGGTTTCATCGACCTCAGCCGGGGCCTCCTCGACACCCTCCGAAGTCCCCTCCTCGACGACCGGATCGAGGGTGAGCATCTCCGTCTCAACCTCCCCCTCGACGACGGCCGCGGGCTCGGCGTTGGGGTCGATCTCCGGGACCGTCGGCTCGGGGATGAGATACAGCGAGGCGAAGAAGGCCAGCATGGCCAGCGTGACCGCGACAAACGGAATTGACCAGAACTTCCGCCAGTCGGTCTTCCGCACCGGAGGAACATCGGCGATGGCCGGGACCTCCTCCTTCGTGAACCGCTGGTTCAGCCAGCCGGAGATCTCGGTCCCGAGATACATCCCCAGGCCGTAGACGATCACCCCATAGAGCGATTGGGCACTGGCCCGGATCGTCGGTTCCGAAAGCGTCTCGACATGGATGAACCCGGCCGCGAAGAAGAAGTCGAAGCAAAGCCCGTGCAGAGCCACTCCCAGCAAGATCAAGGGGAAGTACCCCCCGGTCGAGGCCGCCGTGAAGCATCCGAAGCGCAACGCCCAGGCCGCCACGCCCATCGCCAGCACCACCGGCATCCCGAGCGACTCGATGAACCAGGGCAGCGAGAGCATGAAGAAAATCTCGACCGCCTGCCCAATCGTCATGATCGGACCGACGTTCTGCGATTTCACCCCCGCCCGCTGCTCGATAAACAGGGCCGCAAAGGCAAAGTAAATCCCCATCGCCATCGCAATGACCAACGTCACACCGAAGAAGACCGCAAACGTCGGCTCGCTGAGCATGCTGATCGCCTTGACGAACGGCAAAGCATCCCCCTCGGCCGTCGGCGGGGTTGCCGGCAGGCTGAAGGAGTAAACCCCGAGAACCAACGACAGTCCCGCCGCCAGGAGAATCGGCCGATTGTTCATCGGCTGGTCCGGCTTGATCAGCACCTTCAGCGACAAGCCCGCCGCGATCCAGCCCAGGGTGCCGAAGACCCGGATATACGGGAAGTGATTCGGGTTGTTCAGGTGCGGGAAGACCACCGCGTTGGCCAGCGACAGGGTCGGCGAGTACACCAACGCATATGCCAGCGCCACCCAGAAAAACGTCTTGGCATTGTTGACCTGAGACATCACCACCAACAACGCCGCACCGATCAGGTGCGACAGGCCGATGACCACTTCCATGTTCAAATACTTATCGGCGACCGTCGCCAGCAGCATCGGCGAGATGATCGCCCCCAGCGGCATCGTGCCATAAATCCGACCGATGCTCGCCCGGGTAAACCCCTTGGCGTTCAGGTAGTTCCCCAGCACCACATACCACGCCCCCCAGATCGCGAACTGAAGGAAGTGGAGCGCCGAGAATGGAAGAAAATTCCCCAGCGAAAAGCCCGAGCTGGCGTCAGCCTGCTGGGCAAACAGGAAAAACGTGCCGTATTCCATAAACTGATTCCGATTCGTTGCGGGCGGCGAATGCGCACCAGGGACCCAGGCCTTCGGGGGCTGAAGGTTCCAAACATCCGACGCGATGCCCGCGATGTCAAGTGGCCAGCCCGGCCGATTGCCGACGCATCCCGGCCGGTTCGGCGAGGTTCGGTCGAAGGGCGTCAAGCAACCGGCCGACCACTCGACGGCACGAGTTGGTCCGGGCCAGTTCCAGCCGCCGCCACTCCCGCCCATCATCAAACTGGAGGAAGCTCAAGGAGGCGATTGCCCCGAGAAAATCATCCGTGTCCGTCGCCACATCGATCACCCCGGCATACAACCGGCACTCGGGCAGGTTGGTCGCCACGATCGGCCGCCCGCTCCCCATGAAGTCCATGATTTTCGTCGGACAGCAGACCTGATTGAAGGGATGATCCACGCGGTACGGGATCAGGCACGCATCGAAGCTCCTCACATACTCCCCAATCCGCTCCTGAGGCCGGAATCCCACGGCATGCACGTTCGGCAAGGCCAGGCAACGGCGCGCCGTTTCGAACCAATCCCCCGACCCATCCCTTGGCTCTTTCCCAATCAGGACAATCGACGCTTCGGGGAACTCCTCCGCCACCCGGGCCAGCAAGGGCCAGTCCATCCGATCTTCCAGCCCGCCGACATACCCCAGCATCGGGCGAGGGAGGTCGTCCAGATCGCTCGGGGCCGGGCCAGCCTTGCCCGTCACCTCATCAGCCAGGAACGCTTCGGGGGTCCCGTGCGGCAGATGCCGAATCCGGGCCGCGGCCTCGGGGACGACGGCCCGCAGGTGCTCGGCCCTTGCCTGAGCAACACAGGCGGTCAGATCCACCTCGGCCACCAGTTGCCGCTCGAGGGCGCGAACCTCGTCGGCCTGACCTGGCCAGTACAGAGCATAGTCATCCAGGTTCAAGTAGACCTGAAGGTCGGGCCGGACCAGATCCCGGAGATAGCGGTAGTGCGGATAAGTCATCACCAGAGCAAGCGGCCCGTCGACTGGCAACGATCGCCGCCATCGGTCGATCGCCTTTTGAATCGGCTTCATCCCGAGCTTCGGGTACCGCTTCATCCACCCCGGCGGCAAGACCAGTTGCTGACTCCACTGCTTCGGACCGATCGGCTCGGGTCGACTGCCCCACCATCGCCAGGGGGGAATCCCCTTGTTCCAGGCGTTCGCCACATCACAGCACTGGAGCAAGAGCGACGAGACGTTCGGCCGGTCGATCGCTCGGAACAGGTTGGCCGTCGTGTGCCAGCCTGCATCGGCCACGACCAGGGCCATCTCTCCCGTCGAGGCCGGTGGATCGGCCATCCAGGATGGTGTTTGACCCGGCAACATTGGTGCACCCTCCATGATGATTCCAGCACTGAGCTGGCGCGTGGTCGGACCCGATCCTCGCTCGGTCGGGTCCGCAACACCGGGTCGTTCGCCCGGCTCAGGTTCAGGGAACGACCGTCGCGAAGGCGGTCAATCGCACGGGTGGCTCGTCAGGATGATCGGTCTCGATCTCAAGGATGGCATGGTACGCCCCGTTCGAGGCCGGTGGTGTCTCGATTGCCACCTTGATCTGGTGCAGCGGGCGGCTCGTGTCGGGCGACGCTCCCGAGACGGCAATCGCCCCCTCGACCGCCTTCGTTTCCATCACCCGGAAAGGGGTCGAGCCTCGGAGCAAGACCGTTCGCTCGACCCGCTGCCCAGCCCTTACCGATCCCAGGTTCAGAACCGCCGGAGACAGGGAGACCTCCGGCGACACCCGGGCCACGACAGACAAAGGGATCGTCTTCCGCTGCTCGTCATTCGTGATCAGGGTGATCTGATCGCGGAAATTGCCGTTCCGAAGCCGATTCGGATCGAGCCGAGCCACCAACCGGTACTCGACGCCATCGTTGCCAGGTCGAGGCACCTCTTGCAACTCGGCCGACAAGGACGAGTTCGCGTGCCGCATGTCGATCACTCGCCAGTTTTTCTGACCGCCTCGGTATCGCAGCGTGACGATCTTCTCGGCCGTCCCCCCGCGCTTCAAATCCCCGAAGTCGAGCACCCCGGGAGTCACCTCGATCTCGTCCTGAATGAACGAGGTCAGCGAGTAGTCAATCGTCCGGGCACTGGGCTGTTCCAGGTAAAGGGTCAAGCCTGTCGCCTTGTAGCCGGAGAACTTGGTGGTGTCGAAGACGACTTCCAAAGTGGTCTGAGCCCCTGGCGGAATTGCCTGGGCCCCGAGGTTCACATCGGTGCAACCGCACATCGGCTTCCAGCCCGAGATGCGGACCTCGCGGTTCGTCCGGTTCGTGATCTTGAAGTTGTGCCGAAGCACCGATCCCTTGGCCACCGTACCGAAGTTGTGGCTCCGCTCGGGAAACACAGCCTCCACCCACTCAGTCGCCGACTGAGCCTGAACCTGGCTCGCCATCGCCGACACCAAGAGCAACCCCAGGATCGCCGGGGCGATCCCGATGACCCCTCGTCGCCCCAAGGCGACGCGACCGCGTGCCCGTTCCATGTGCCCTCCTGGCGATTCAACCCATTCCGTCCTCGATCGCGATCGGAGAGGCTCAGCAAGCCTCTCCAGCGCGGACCTTCCTCCGGAGGATTCGACCAGCCATGATAATGCAACCGATCGTCCTGACCAGTGCAATCGGTCCCCGGCGGCTCGGAGTTGAGCCGAACCGCCGGGGATCATGTCAATTTCCGCCTCGATTCAGGTCACTTCGACGCCTGATTTCCTCGCTCGGTGACTGTCTTCCGGGCCGTTTCGATGACCTCCTGGATCGAGACCGGAGCACCCCCCTGCCCCTTGCTCTCGTCGGCCGCTTCCATGAAGGCGAACAACTCAATCGTCTCCTCGGCCGAAACCGGAGGATCGCCACCGAGGAAGAACTCACAGACCTCAACGAGCATGGTCTCGTAGCCACCCCCAACGGTCATCGATTCGATCGACTCCGGACCGAAGACCACAGCGCCAAAGCCGGCTCGACCGTCACGAATCCCTCGGTAAGTGCCGATCCGACCGTCGTTCCAGGTGCCCGTCACCACGTCGGTCCCTGGGGTCGAGGAGCGGGAGACGTATTCGCAACCGGTCCCCATCAGCGCGTAGAGCATCTCGACGCCGTGGACGCCGTACCAGAACAGGTCGGGGTGGGTTTTCTCCAGCGAGCACGGCCCGTAGGTGATCGCACCCACAATCGGAGACTCCTTCGCCGCATCAAGTTGGGGCTGAAACCTCAGCGAGGAAGAAGAGAACACCGGGACGCCCGCCTCTTCGGCCAGGGAGAAGATCTCGATCACGTCGGCCAGCGAGCCGGCCATCGGCTTGTCAATAAACAGCGGCTTGCCGGCGGCGATCACCGGGCGAGCCTGCTCCAGGTGTGGCCGGCCGTCAACGCTTTCGAGAAATACAACGTCCACCTTCTCAATCAACGCCTCGATCGAATCAACGATCTCCACGCCGTACTCGTCGCGAAGCTGCGTGGTGAAGCCCTCGACACGATCACGACTGGAGGCGATGTCTGGGCTGCCTCCGGGATACCCTGCCACCACCCGAACGCGGGCCAACGGGCCTTCAGAATTCTCGGAGTTCAGGACCCGGGTAAATGCGATGACATGCGAGGTATCCAGGCCAATCAGGCCAGCCCGCAAGACGGGCTCATCGGCTCCGTTCGCCTCCATGCTCGCGATTGCCAAGGCACCCACGAGGACCAGCGAGCTGAGTGCGAGACTTATCTGCTGTGTTCCACTCTTCATCCGAAAAACTCCTCAATAGATGTTCTGCAACGTGGGTCAGGGGTTGGTTTGGATCGGACGTCGCACGTCGTTGGGTCGGAGGTCGTCCGGCACCGCCAGCTCCTCGCGAAGTCGGGCAAGCTCGGCCGTCAAGTCCTCGCGTACGTCGGCGTATTGCGGGTCGTCGTAGCAGCTCCGAAGCTCGTGCGGATCGCGCAGGAGATCGTACATCTCCCACTCGCCGAGACTGTAGAAGTGAATCAGCTTGTATCGATCCGTTCGCACGCCGTAATGCCGCTGGACGGAGTGTTCCGCGGGGTACTCGTAATAATGGTAGTAGAAGCTCGACCGCCAGTCCTCGGGCGGTTCCCCTTCGAGCAGCGGAACGAGACTCCGCCCCTGCATTTCGTCGGGAATTGGGATGCCGGCGACGTCAAGGAACGTCTCGGCGAAGTCAAGGTTCGAGACGAGGCGATTAGACGTCGATCCCGGTTCGACCACCCCTGGCCATCGCACGAGAAATGGTGTGCGGAGCGATTCTTCATACATCCATCGCTTGTCGAACCAACCGTGCTCGCCCAGGTAGAACCCCTGGTCCGACGCATAGATGACTATTGTCTTCTCGGCCAGACCCGACTCGTCGAGATAGTCGAGCAATCGCCCGACGTTCTCATCGACCGAGTCAATACAACGGAGGTAATCCTTGATGTAACGCTGGTACTTCCAGCGCACCAGATCGTCTCCCGACAGACCAAGCCGTTCGAACTCTGCGTTCTCGACCGAGTAGGCGTCGTTCCAGAGCGCGAGTTGATCTTCGCTCAAGTTATTCGGGGTGATGAACTTCAGGTCGTTCGGGGTCAAGGTATCGCGGATCGTCATATCCTGAGTCCGAGCCGGGGTCCCTCGTCCCTGATAGTCATCAAACAATGTTGGCGGCTCGGCGATCGGAGTATCCTTATACGCGTTCAGGAATTTCGGGCCCGGCTGCCAGTTGCGGTGCGGGGCCTTATGCTGAGACATGATCAGGAAGGGACGATCAGGATCGCGGTCATTTTTAAGCCAGTCAAGGGTCAGGTCGGTGATGATGTCGGTGGTATAGCCTTCGTGTCGAACGCGCTCACCGTTGTGGATCATGGGAGGATTGTAGTAGGCCCCCTGCCCCGGCAAGATGTGCCAATTGTCGAAGCCGGTCGGGTCGCTCTCCAGGTGCCACTTGCCGAAGATTGCCGTCTGATAACCGGCCGCTTGCAACAGCTTGGCAACAGTCGTTTGCGAGCCGTCGAAACGATCGCCATTTTGATAGAAACCGTTCAGATGACTGTATTTTCCGGTCAGTATGGTTGCTCGGCTGGGCCCGCAGATTGAGTTCGTGACTAGACAGGCATCGAAACGCATTCCTTCGTTGGCCAGGCGATCGATGTGAGGAGTGCGGTTGATGGTCGATCCATAAGCGCTGACCGCTTGATAGGCGTGGTCATCAGCGAAGATGAAGACGATGTTCGGGCGAACAGACCGATCATGTTCCTTCGCAACGGCCATCGATCCGTCCAGACACGATGCAAGCACAACTAGAATGGCCATCGCAATCCAGAAACGAATCCTTATTATTTGAATGCCCATCATGGTCAGCCGACTCCGGGTGTGTCGTGCAGTGCAGAATCGTCCCAGGGATGAGATACGTCGGGGTGTTTCGGGAGGAAGGATAAACAGACGGGTAGGACTCATCGGAACATGGTTCACGAGACCAAAGACTACGTTGGAAGGCTCCCCCCCGAAGCACTCCAGGCCGTTCGCTTCGGATCGTACGTTACTCGTGGATCGATCCGCTTTCCAGGGCCTGGCTCCGACCCCGACAGACGAGCAAGCCGACTGTGGAACCTGGAAATCCTTCCCGACGCTGCAAACCCTTGCAATCCCGAGAATCCAAGGAATCGGCTGAAGTGCTTCGGTTCTGTCGGTCGATTCCCTGTGGAGGCAGCAGTGTGTCGACCTCGGTTCGCGTTCAGAGCTGAGCAGATCGAGGCCGGATCTCACCGGCCAGAACTTGCCGGATGGGGAGCAAAGCATCGTGTCGATCCCGAAGTTGATTGCGATGATCGGGACGATCGTGATGGGTGCATGGATCGATGGACCTCCATCCTCAGAGGTTTCGGCAGGACCATCCGTCGCGGCGTTCGACGTACCCGTTTCGTCGGGATTCGCCACATTCGAAATTCCAGAGGAATTGTCCGATCACGAGGTATTGCTGATCGTTTCGGCAATGGCCACCGAGGGGAGTTTTGCCTCCCGGTGTTCCATGATTGTCGGTCAGGAGGGGCCCAGGCCACCAAACCTGAGAACCTTGAGCTCCCTGGTTTCCGTCGACATCCTTGATTCCCCGAATCCCATTGCCATCAACTCGGCAGCCATCGGCGAATTGAGTCGACTCGACCGCCCCGCGGCGACGGGGAACCCAGTGCTTCGACGAGGTTTTTCCGTACGCGTCCGTCCGGGAGATCCTCGAGCGCCGAGCAACTACGACCTGGTGGATGCGCGTCTCCGAGCCGTGGGGGAACGCATTCAGGTTTTTGTCGATGACGATGATCTTGCGATTGTGAGTGATGAGGTGCTCCGAACGCTTGTTTCCAGCTTCGACCGGATCATCGAACCCCGCCTCGCCCAACGAATCGGAACCGCGGTTGATGTGGATCGCGACGGGCGATTCACGGTCCTCCTTTCTCGACGGATCAGCTTACCGTTCCCGCATCGATCTCAGGTCGACGGCTACTTTCGGGCGACCGACCTCGACCCCGACCTACCACGACCGTTGAGTAATCGTGCCGACATGATTTACCTGAACGCGGAACTCCAGCCCGGACCGTATCTTGAAACTGTGCTTGCCCACGAATTTGCCCATGCAGTTCTTGAGTCTCGGCGACGAGAATTGGGCGGGCCGTTCCCTGAGGAGTCCTGGCTCGATGAGGCCATGGCGCATCTCTGTGAGGACCTTGTCGGTCAATCGACTTCAAATCTTGATTATCGGGTCAGTGCTTTTCTCTCGGAACCGAATCGCGCATGCGTGATCGTCGAAGATGAACATCGCCCCGGTCGATTTCGAAGCCACGGGAACCGCGGGGCCTCGTACCTCTTCCTTCGTTGGTGTGCCGAGAGGCTTGACGAGGCGTTCCTCCTAAGGCTTTGTACGCAGGGTGAGGTCGGGGTCTCCAATCTGGAGCGTGCGACCGGAATTCTCTTCTCCGATCTGTATCGCCGATGGACGATCACGAACGCCCTGCAAAGCCTTGGAATGACGGTCGGGGGCGAGAATTCATTCCAACTCCTTGGGAGACTCGGCGACTGGCGACTGGGTGGTGTCCGATTCGCGATCGTGGGTCAGGACACCCCCGAGCACTCCTTCACGCTGGAAGGGACGAGTAGCCAGTATCTCCGGCTGTCGCTCGAGGCCGGCAGATCCACACGGGTTTCCGTTCAATGCGACTCCGCAGCCCTTCCCCAGGTCACGGTCCTCCTCGGTTCTCGGAAGCACCCAAACCTTCGATTCGAGGTTCAGATAGAGGAACTTGGGCCGGATGTTGCCACACTCGTGGCTCAGATTGAGGAACGCGCTGGGCTAACCACCACTCTGGAACACCTTTCCTGGGAGCCACGCCTATCCACGACGCCGCTCACTCGGTCGGGCATGAAGGCTCAGGTACTGCATGGTGTCGAACTCCAATCGCTCTTCTCCAAAATGACGATCGCCCCAGGGGACCGCCTGACGTCCGCTCCGTTTCACCTCCCAACCGACCAGCTCCATTCAACTCCGCTGATCTTCCGTCTGGAGACCATGACCGACGACGGGAACCGAAGTGTTTCATGGACAGACCTCTTCCCACCCCCTCCAGCTCCCCCACTTCGCCCGACTTCACTTGAACGCCCGTGAACTGCACCGCTTCTTCCCCGATCCCAGTCGCCCCCTTGACGCGGCGTTCCGGAGACGATAAATTTCAACAACTCAGCCGGAGTGGCGGAATTGGCAGACGCGCTAGCTTGAGGGGCTAGTCCGCTTCATCGCGGGTGCAGGTTCAAGTCCTGTCTCCGGCACTGGTGTTTTTTTTGGGGAGCGATGAATGCTCCATATAATCCTCGTCAGTGGTTTGTTTGATTTTTGTACTTCGAATCGTCCTTGAGGGACGTAATTGACATTCCTTAGTCAACGAGACACCCTCATCATTCGGGTGATGGGCGCTTGTCGACTCGATGCATAGAGACGAAGACTAGTGCCGTCAATCGGGTTTGCGAGACAAGGGGCTGACGAGGTGTTTGGTCACGAGCATGCCCTCAGGTGTGAACTTCGAGTGATTGGTTTGGAGGCTTTGGCACGTTGAACGCAGAGACTGGCGATCTGGACCCAAATCTGGAGCTCACACTCTTTGATTTGTGTGATTTTTAATCCAATCGACCTGTCGTGTTGACGTCGCTTGTTCATTCATGACGACGTGTGGGACGTACCCGACGTCTCTCCATGAAGGGATTGAGAAGGTTGCGTTCTGATCTCAACAGCTTGGGATGAGCGCGGGGAAAGTTCGCAAGTCATTCCTTTCAGCGGCAGCATCGGATGGAGATTTCGTTCGTGACCCGCTCCGGGCGATTGGCTACGATTGGCCAAGCGGGACGATCGATTTCCTTCGGAGGGATGCCATGACACGGATGATTCTCGCGGGGCTGGTGGTCGTGTTCGGACTCGTCGCGTCGGTCAGCGCGGTGGAGTCGGTGGGGCGGTATGCGATCGTTGTTGGGAGCGATGTGGCGGCCGGACCTTGGGGCGAGGTCGTCCGAGCCCTCGAAGGGAAGCACAAAGGGGAAGTCTTCGTCTACGGGCGATCACCCGAGGAAGTCCGCAAGGAGGTCGGAGCGTACCAGCCGCGCTACGTTTGCTTTGTTTGCAAACCAACAGAGAATTTTCCTGAGTTCGCCCTGAAGGCAAACGCGTTTTGCCGATCGCTCGACGACGACCCGTATGTCGACGCGATCTGGGGAATCCTCACCGGGTTCGACGAGCAGCACGCGCTGGAACTCGTGCGCGCAGAGCCGGTGAGAATCCGTCGTGCGTTCACGAAGACCCTCGGCACCTGGTTGGACTGGGTGCCGGAGGGCAATTATGTGACCGAGTGGACTCGGGATCGGGGGGAATTGGGAGAGAAGTCAGCGGGAGAGCCCTTCTCGATCACGTCGGGTGGACCAACCAGCGACGCAGAGGACGCCCGATATGTTCATGGTCTCTTGTCCGATGATTCCTATGATCTGATTATCGGGTCGGGCCATGGGGGGCATCACAACTGGATGCTCATGTATCCCCGAGGCGATGGATACCTGACCGCCAGGGATGGACAGTTCACCATGACCGCCCCGGGTGTCGAAATGCCCTTCTCGGCGACGAGGCCCAAAGTTTACTGGGCGGTTGGCAACTGCCTGACCGGTGTGGTCAATTCGGGAAGGAACAACTACACGGATTCGTATGCTCTGACCTGGATGAAGAACGGGGCGAAGCAGTATCTCGGCGCGGTTCAGTCGACCTGGTACGAGCTCAACTGGAACATGGCCGACTGGTTCTTGAAACAAGGGGGGAGATGGACGTTTTCTGAGTCGCTGTTCCTGCTTCGCCAGTGGTCCACTTATCTGCTTGATGAGGAACTTGTCTCCGGTCGGGACCGGCTCGGGACCGAGTTTACCGATGGGATCTTCGTCCTGTACGGCGATCCGGCCCTGGAAGCCCGGGTGGAGCAAGCCCGCGAACCAGCCCTTACCGAGACACTTGAAGTTCAAGAAGCCGAGGATCAAGATCTTGTGCGGATGACCTATCGGGTGAAGGTCAACTACGTTGGCGAGGGGAACAAACGGACTGCTGAAGCGTATGATGGGTGGCGGATCTTCTGCTACCTGCTGCCCTATCAGGTCACGGATGTGAAGGTTGAGACAACCGATTTCTCGAAGGTGGTTGTCCCGGGCGAGACGATTCTCTGGGACGCGGGCACGGGCCTGAACGTCGGCGATGAGCGGTTCGTCACGTTCACCGCGAGACGGTTGAGGAATTGAAAGAGGATCCGTACGCCGCGTCGAAAATGTCTTGTCCTAGCGGTGAACCGTGGAGGGATTCGAGTCGTTTCTCAGTGAAATCGACTCGCCCTCCTGAAATGACTGCTTCTCATGCCGATACTCGAAGCCGTTCAATCGAATCTCAGCCATCTCCTGCGAATTGAAACTGATCCACGCATGAGGATAGCCAATTCCTATCAAGAGGATTTGCGTCAATGAAGATTGGTGTGTTCGACCTTCTCCGTGATCATCCCTGGGCATCTCGAGGGGTAAGGATCTCGACAACGACAAGTGCAGGTTCTTGACGAAGCCAGGCGTCTCGGAGGACGTTTTCCAGGGTTGATCGATCATCGAGTGAAACCGTCCGAACATTCTCAACGCCGCACGCTGAGGCGATCTGCTCAAGATTTAGGCGCGGCACGGTTTGCCCAAAAGCATCCCGACCCGTACCTGGGTGGGGCTGATCACCCGAAGTGAGGGTTGACCGGTTGTCGAGGACAACCATCAGGATCGGGCTTCGGCGAACGACGGCGTGACAAAGCGCCGGCAACGCGGAATGAAAGAACGCAGAGTCGCCGAAGAGCGCGATGACCTTCTCATCCACTCCTGCCTCGGCCATTCCAGCAGCCACCGCAATCGCCGATCCGATTGCGTATTTCGCGTCGAGCCGATGTGCGACCGTGACCAGACATCCTGGATCGCCAACCAGGATTGGCTGGCTCGGGATCGCTCGACCGACCTCGTCAATAAGGTCGAGCACCTCATCATAGCGGCATCCGCTGCAATATCCTCGCTTGGGTGGTCGTTCGTCCGACTCTCGCTCTGGAACAAAATGCTCCGGCCAGTCGAATCCTGGGAACCACGATGCGAGCGCTCTCGTGATCTGCCAGCGGAACAGCTCTCCTTCGGGTTGAAGGAGACCTGTCAACTTGCCTGAGATTCGCACTCCTGACGCATGATCGTGAGCGATGGCTTTGAGTTGCCGCTCGACGAAGGGTTCCGTTTCTTCGAGGACAAGCACCTCGCTCACGGTGGCCATGAGCTGACCCAGAGCTTCCTCCGGGAGCGGGTGAATCACCCCGAGACTGACGAGGCGAAGGCCGGGAGGAAGGCTCGATCCCAGGACATCCCTCAGCTTCATCAGGGCGGAGCCGGTGGCGATGATCGCTCGATCGCCTTCGCCAATAATCTTCACATAACTGGATTTCTCAGCCCATGAGGCAAACGTGGCAAGCCGCTCATGCAACGCCCGGTGCTTTGCCACCACGTTGCTCGGAACCGGGACAAATCGCCAACGCTCGCGTTCAAACCCCAGGTTGACGGGATCGGAAGGAAGCGGAGGAACCTCGACCAATCCTGAGGATTCGGCGAAACTCCGTGTCTCGCGAACGATGACGGGCAGGCCAAATTGCTCGGATTGCTCGAAAGCGTCGTGAATCATGACGACCGCTTCTGCTGGGGTTGAAGGCTCCAGCATGGGCACCTCTGCCATTGAGGCGATCAGCCGAGTATCCTGGTCGTTCTGCGATCCGTACCCGCCGGGGTCGTCTCCCAGAATGACCACGAGCCCGCCTCGAACTGGGGTGAGATTCAGGGTCATCAGGGGGTCGAGCATCACATTCAAGCCAACGCTCTTGGTGCAGACGAGCGCTCTTCGGCCAGCGATCGAAGCTCCGATGGCCACTTCGAGAGCCACGCGCTCGTTGCTCGCCCAGGAGAGTTGAAGGTGAGAACCGGCGGAGCTGGCGATCAGTGCCTCCATCACCTCCGAGCTGGGTGACCCTGGATAGCTTGACGCGGTATGAATCCCTGATGCCAACGCTCCGAGAGCCAGCGCCTCTCCACCGGTGCATCGTTGTTGAGGCATTTCTATCATCCTGAGCGAAAACGGTGTTGGACTCTCTCGGCCACGTGCCACACGCCGCGATGGGACGAGGGGCAGTGGCCCGATTGGCTTGTAATCGTAGCGTGATGGAGCGGCTTCAGCCATCCCGTCTCATGTTGAGTGATCCGTCGGCGAAGAGCCGAGCGCAAATGGGATGGAGATCCGATTCGATCGATAACCCCTGGATCGGACTCACTGAACCATTCAGAATGGCGGCGCCTTCGCGTCGTGAGGCTTCAACGTCGTGGGAAGCCCTTTCTCTCGCGAGCGAACCACCGCGAGTGTTGAGGATGATTGATGAATCGTCATGATCGATCCACCGTCAGTATCGTCTCGGCAATTACCCTGATCGTGACTGTGGGTGGAGTGGTTTCCGCGAGTGAGATGCTCCACATCGGATCTCCGATGCCTCCTCCGGAGTGGGCTTTGCTTGAGCAGGCCTTGCTCCGCGCGAACGAGGATGCATCCGAACGGTTCTTCGATCGCTACTTCGATGACCAGGGCTTTGCGCTCTGCGTCGAACGGTGGGGGGGTGACGACGGACCTGACGACGCCAGCGAGAGCTTTGGGAACTGGCCGTTGCTTCACGCGCTTGGTGCCTCCGATGCAGTCCTTGAACGTTATAAGAAGGGCTGGGAAGGACATCTTCGCCAGTACACCCTGGCCCGCACCACGGAGGTTCCACTTGCCCGAGAGGGGATGTACTTTCGAGAGTTCCCGACCCAGTTTGACTGGCTCCACCATACGGAGGGGCTCCGGCCGTTTTTTCTTCAGGGGCTTTCGGATCCTGACGATCGGAACCTCCAACGCCGAACCGTACGCTTCGCCAACTTCTACACCGGAGCCGATCCAACCGCCCCGAACTACGACCCCGAGCATAAGGTGATCCGGAGCCTCCTGAACGGCAGCCGGGGACCGTTGCTTCGCAAGGCCACGGCTCTGGATTGGGCCGGCGACCCGATCGAGGTGGAGGGCCGCTTTGCTCTGCGACATGGGGAACGCAGCTTTGAGGAAATGCTTGCTCACTTCAAGGATTACACCAATATTATTGGCGATCACCCCCAGAACCTCGCCAGTACAACCCTGTCGCTCAACGGCTTCATGCTGACAGGGGACGAGGCGTTTCGGGCCTGGGTCCTAGAGTATGTGGATGCGTGGGTCGATCGCATGAAGCAAAACGGCGGGGTCATCCCCTCCAATGTGGGTGTGGATGGTGTCATCGGCAGCGCTGACGGAGGCAAATGGTACGGAGGTGTCTATGGATGGGGGTTCAGCGTCGAGGTCCCGCAGACGGGCGAGCTTGCCCACCGAAACACCCACTCACTCGGGCTGATTGGCTTTGGCAACGCCTTGCTATTGACCGGCAATCAAGGCTATGTGGACGCTTGGCGGGGAATGATTCATGCGGTGAATGCCCAGAAGAGAGTGATTGACGGTCAGGATCGCTACCCGACGATGTTCGGCGAGGAGGGTTGGTACAACTTCTCCCCGTCACCCTACCGAAGCGGAGCCCTTGAGGTGTATTACTGGTCGATGGACCCAGAGGATCGACCATTGGCCGCTGGGTCCGGCTGGATCGAGTATCTTGAGGGGAAGAACCCGGATTATCCGGTGTTTGCACTCAGGCGCGATCTTGAATCGATCCGCCGCCGGATTCGATCGATTGCCGAGGATGAAACGACTCCAGACACTCGACTCTCCGACGATATTCTCGTGCATGATCCTGTGTCGATTGATTCGCTGACGGAACTGATGCTCGGCGGCCTTCCGACCGGCAACAGTCGCCCTGTTCTTCATGCCCGCCTCCGGTACTTCGACCCTGAGCGTCGTCGGGCTGGACTTCCCCCTGACGTTGCAGCACTTGTCGAGGGGATGACCGCCGATTCTGTCACTCTGACACTGGTCAATCTCGACCCGACGACCGATCACCGGGTCGAGATTCAGGGCGGAGCCTTTGGAGAGCACCGACTCCGCTCCGTCCGAGTTGGGGATCGGGTGATCTCGGTCACTGGCGAGACGGTCTCTGTGTTGATTTCAGCGGGATGCGGCCATCAACTCACGATTGAGGTCGAGCGTTACAATCGTCCCCCGAGCCTCCGTTTTCCCTGGGATCGCCCATGAGTCACATCAGTCATTGGCTTGTTTGTGATTGGAATTTGTTGCACAGGTCGCGTAGCGTGGTTCTGCAACGTCTCGACTTGGTACGATGCGAATGGAGATGCCGGTTTCGAGTCACCTCATTCGCCCTTGCATCAAAGGGAACTACAGACTCACCACGCCCTCGTTTCTTTCATTTCTGAGAGGCCTTGAACATGCTGCAGACGTGCGTCATTTCTCTGCTCGTCTTGATTCTTCCCACAGCGACACGCGGTGACGATGGTCCGGGAGTCGAAGCTCCGTTTGGCCTGGACGAACGTCTTCCCTGGAACGATTCACGAGTGATTGGCTCACCTGAGCCGCCACACCCGTACAAAATGGTGAGGGCCTTCCCGAAACTTTACGATCCGTATCCGCTCAGCCTCACTCCCGAACCAGGCACCGATCGGCTGTTCATTCTGTTGCATCTTACTCCTCGGTCGGGACCTGGACGGTTGGTTGCGATCGAGGACGACCAGGCTGCGAGCGAGGCGGAACCCTTGCTCGAAATTGATGGGCTTGCGGTCGGTCTGGCCTTCCATCCGCAATATGAACAAAACGGATACGTCTTTATCGGTTTGAATGGGCCGGAACGGGGTCGAAACAAGACGACCCAGGTCGTGCGATACACGGTGGACCGTACAACGGGCCAGATTGACCCAGGCTCGAAGACGCTGATCATCGAATGGCCCTCGAATGGACACAATGGGGGGGACCTAGCGTTCGGTAATGACGGAACGCTGTTCGTTTCCTCAGGTGACGGGTCAAGTGATTCCGATGCGTATTTGACCGGCCAGCGCATTGATGATTTGCTGGGAGCAATTCTACGGATTGATGTCGATCACCCCGACCCCGGTCGAAACTATTCCATCCCTTCGGATAACCCGTTCCTCGACCGGCCTGATGCCCGGCCCGAGCTTTGGGCCTACGGCCTCCGAAATCCCTGGCGGCTGACCTTTGACAGGCAATCCGGCCAGCTCTGGGCCGGAAACAATGGCCAGGACCTTTGGGAACAGGTTTACCTGATCGAGAAGGGGGCGAATTACGGTTGGAGCATCACCGAGGGGATGCAAATCTTCCACGCGCAGCGCGAGCAAGGGCCCGACCCGATCTCTCCTCCGGCTGCCGATCACCACCACAGCGAGGCCCGATCGCTCACCGGAGGCCAGGTTTATCGAGGGACTCGGCTTCCCGAGCTGGTCGGAGTCTATCTCTACGGAGACTGGTCGACCGGGAAAGTCTGGGGCATCAAGCACGACGGTGATCAGGTCGTCTGGAATCGTGAGCTGGTGGATACTCCGTTCAACATCACCGGATTCGGCACCGATCACGAGGGAGAGATCTATTTAATTGACCAGATGACTGGATTCTATCGCTTTGTGCCCACGACCGAGGCGGATCTCCCGCCGCACCCCTTTCCGACCCTGTTGAGTGAATCGGGCCTGTTTGCGTCGGTTTCCGACCATGTCCCCCATCCCGCCGCCCTGCCCTTCGACGTGGCGGCGCCGCAGTGGGCCGACGGGGCGACGATGGAACGCTTTGCCGCCCTGCCGGGCCTGGATCGTATCGAGCAAAAGCCCCAACTCAACGCGGGAGGTTCCTGGACCTTGCCGAATGGGTCCGTCCTCGTGCAGACCCTGAGCCTTGATGTAATTGACGAGCAGGGCGAGGTCGTCCGAAAGCGCATCGAGACCCGTCTACTCAACCGGCAACTCGGGGAATGGACCGGCTTTTCCTATCGCTGGAATGATGAGCAAACTGATGCCGAACTGGTCAGTTCCGCGGGAGATGTTGAGTTGTTCGAGGTGCCGGACGTGGAAACACCCGGAGCGACTCGTGAGCAAGTTTGGCGTTTCCCCGCCCGAACCGAATGCATGGTTTGTCATTCTCGAGCGGCTGGATTCGTTCTGGGGTTCTCTCCGCTGCAGCTAGATCGAGCGCGAGACTACGGGAATGTCGTGGACAATCAACTTCGGACCCTTGAGCACATTGGAGTGTTCAAAGGCTCGCTTCCGTTGAGGAAGGAGGATCGTCCCCGACTGGTCAACCCCTATGACGCCGCCGCGTCAGTCGAGGCCCGGGTTCGATCGTATCTGCACGTCAACTGCTCGACCTGCCACGTGAAAGAGGGAGGTGGAAACTCCTTGATGGAACTCGGGCTGACCACGCCGGTCGATCGGATGAACGTGATTGACGAGGTTCCGCAGCATACTCAATTTGAGATCCCCGATGCTCGCCTCATCGCTCCCGGCTCTCCTGAGCGATCGGTCCTCTATCATCGCATGAATCGTCGATTGACAGGTCAAATGCCTCCCTTGATGTCGACCGAAATCGACCGCGAGGCCGTGGAATTGATTGCCGAGTGGATCCGATCGATGCCCTCGTCAGGAAAGTAAAGGAGGCTTGGTCGGGAATGAAGACCCCCGCTCCTCGTCTGCATTCGAGGAGCGGGGGACTGAACGTGATCAGAGGATCGGCTGAAGAGTCTCGGCCGGGTATGCCCTTCAAAGACGGGATCATTACTCACCCGATCTCTCGACAAACCGCGCGGTCTGTGTCTCGGTCTGGGGGAAGGACAGCGGTTGAAGGGTCCAGTCGATTGCATTGCGGAGCAATTGGCGGAACTCAGGCTGTTTGAAGTCGTCCCGGTGACCGAGCGATGTGTAGAAGACGCGGGATCCGGTTGGACCGACGTGGGTCCAGGCGACTGGCTCGGGTTCCTGATCGGGGATTGTGCCGATGAGGAGAGGGGTGGTTGCCTTGGCGAGGGGACGGACCTTGTAGAGGGAGCCCTTACCGATGAGCGCCGAAGTCTCAACACCCTCCAGGATGGGGTGACTCTGGCCGGTATCCGCGACCGAGATGGCCGACTCGATGCCGTTGGCGTGATGGTTGGTGTAGCTGCCGCCGAGGACCTCGGCATCGAACTCGGGCCAGGAGGCGACCCCTTCAGGCAGTGTCGGATTGCCCCGAAGGCTGAAAGCGTGACTGGCGGTCCGAATGCCGATGACCGGCTTCCCCCGGGCCACATGATCGCGAATGATGGCCAGTTGCTCCGCTCGGATCGGACGCCGTCGCATGCTGACGAACATGAGGTCAGCATCCTTCAGGACATCCAGACCCTCCAAGGCGTGATGGTCTTCATCGGAGCCAAAGACGAAGCTGACCCGGTAATCGCGACCGAGGGATTCCTCCGCGAAGGGCGGAAGTGTCTGTTCGGTTTCGTATTCATCTTCGGCGATCAGAAAGACTACGTGCGGCCGGCGGTCGTCCTGGAAGCGGAACGGCTTGCCCCCAATGAGCTGGTCACTGGTGATCGTCGAACAAACGAACTTTTCGATATGCTCAACAATTCGGTCTGTGCCCGTATAGTGGCTCACAAAGGGGGAACGGGCGGGGTTGTACATGGTGTCGGTCATGTCTCGCATCAGGACGACATTCTTGCCGTTCTTCGCCATTTGGCGGAGACCGAACGGACGGCCGAGGACGCACATGTTGGTATGAACGCCCAGCAGGATCACGTTGTCGATTGCTCGATCTTCGAGGATGCTCCAGATCTCTTCCCCGCTATCGCTGATGTAGTCACGCTCGGGATCGATCTGAAGCCGATTAGTTTGGGCCTTCCAGGGTGCGCGGGGGTCGCGTCCCATCGAGGAGAGCTTCTCAGCCCAGGCGGCGTGCTCGGCCGGGTCGTCGTCCTCACCGCCGTCCGACTGGTCGATGGGGTACTGGCCTCCCTCCTCGGCGGGGATCTGATTGCACCATTGGCCGATGTCGGGAGGTAAGGCGCTCGATCGAGGCGTCTCCAGGGCGCGATTGCGGGACGGGTGTCCCTCGTAAGCGGCCATGCAACTGCTCGGGGCGTGGATGATGGTGGCCCCTCGGCGGCGGGCTTCCTGGAGGACCTGGTCCATCCTCGGAGCCAGTTCGGCGCCACGTCGGGTGGCGTTCAGGCAGTGGTGGAGGTCCCACATGTCGCAGACGATGACGGCCGTCTTCTCGGGTGCCCAATTCTCCTGACGCTCGATGGTCCGAGAGATCCCCTCTGCGCCTGGCAACGTGACGCGGGATCGGAGCGTCAGCGCCATCGTCGAGGCATCTTCGGACCCAAGCAACTCCGACTTGACCGGAATCGCCGAGAACAGCGAAACCAGTGTGATGGCGAGGGTCGACCAACGGACCATTCGAATCTTGATGAGTGTGATTGTTCGCATGGGGAGCGCTCTCCAGCGTCAGGATGGCTGATGGCGATTGGGTGATCGCCAGTTTGCGGACACCGAACGCGCGGATTCCATGGCGGCCGACGTCCCTCTGAAGCGCAGGATATCGAGCCAACTCTCACGCGGCCAGGAGATCGATTCGAAAAAAGCCTCCTCAGGATCCCCAATCCACCATTGATCTCGGTGAGGAAGGGATCCGGAGGAGGTCGGGGTCAGGACCTGGGGAGCCGTACTCTCCGGGGCTCCAGTCCAGTGTCGTTCACAAGTGTCGATTCGTCGGAATTCCTCGGTTTGAGCTTCTGATTCGGGGGATGTTCCGACTTCGTATCCCTGTGGTCACCAGAGATTGGTGCCGAATTCATCGTCGCCGTCGGTGGTCGCCCAGTTCGAATGGAAGTGGGTGTCGAACATGGCGACCCAGGCCAGATTGAAGAAGGTGATTGCCCCGCCATAACCGTGGCCAACCACAGTACCGAGGCCACCGAACGCGCGGTTTGATTCGAGATCGACATGGGTGAGCAAGAGGTTCGAGCTCGAGACGCTGAGCCCCCCGCCCCAACCGCTCCCTCCGGCGAATCCGCCATCGCCCCCTCGTGCCTCATTGGCTTCGAAGAGGACCTCGTTGATCGTCACGAGAGCGGCAGTGGAGCTGATGCTGAGCCCCCCTCCAACCGCCAGCCCCCCCATCGAAAAGGCCCCGTTGTTCCCGCCGAGGGCCTTGTTCTCGATCAGGTCCACATGGTCCAGGTGGAAGGAGTGGTTATTCTGAATCTTCAAGCCCCCGCCAGACGCCGTGCCGCCACCGCCGAAGGTCGAGAACCCTCCGATCGCGGAGTTCGCTTCGATCAGGCTGTGAGCGATGGTCAGATGAGAGTATTCGCTGTAAGCGCCCCCTCCCCTGGCCTTCCCTCCGTTCATCCCGCCGATCGCCTCATTTCTCAACAAATTCGACGAATCGAATGTGGCTGAGGAATCGGTGAGGAAGACACCACCTCCCGAGGCCGTACCTCCAAGGTCGCCCTCACCTCCGAGAGCCTGGTTGTCACGATAGGAGGTGGAATCAGAGATGAGTTGCACCACTCCGGAGGCGTAGAGCCCGCCTCCCTTGCCATTGCCGGGATCCGCGTTGGGGACGAGGGCCGAGCCGCCCTGTGCGACGTTCTCTTGAAGGACGGAACCTCCCGTCAAGATGACGTTTTCTCCGAAAACGTAGATGCCGCCCCCGAGTCCATCACCGGCCGTCGTGTTCATCTCGATGCTTTGACCACCCTCGACGAGGTTGTTGGTGAACGTCGTATTGGAGACAAAAGTGTCTGACCCGGAGATCATCCCGCCGCCACGAGCCTCGCCACCACGAGAGCCGGCCTGTGAGCCACTGCGACCGCCGTGGGCTTCGTTCATCAGGAATGTGCTGGAGGAAATTAGTGCCGGCGATCCGAGGGAGGTCGGCACATGGAGCCCACCACCATGAGCGTCTCCGCCGTTGCCCTCCTGGGCGTCACCGCCGAGTGCCTGGTTTCCCACGAAAGAGACCGAGTCGGCGAGGAACTCGGACCCGCCCCGAATGGCTCCTCCCACCGCATTACCGCCCCGATGCGGACCGGCGAAATCGAACAGGAAGCCACGGCCACCGCTCGCCAGGTTGTCTTCGAACACGTCGTCGAGAAGTTCCAGAGTCCCGGCTGAATAGATGGCACCGCCCTGGGCCGGACCGCCGCGACCCCCCATGAGATTCTTCGCACCATCACCCCCCAGAGCGCGGTTCGAGGAGTAGGTCGATCCGACCGACGTGGCTTGCGTCAGAGGTTCGAGGAAAATCCCGCCGCCCGAGGCGTATCCGCCCCGTTCGTTTTGATTTTTCCCGAGGCTGTTTCCTCCCTCCGCGCGGTTGGAAGAGACGAGAGAATGGCTCACATGAAGCTGCCCAAGATCAGCGATATAAATGCCGCCTCCCTTCGCATCTCGCCCGAAGCCCCGCGATTCGCGTCCACCCTCACTTCCCTCGGCGGTATTGAAGGTGATCTCGCTGTCGATCACATGGAGAATCGCATCTGGTCCGCCGACGCTCGCCACTCCACCACCACGTGCGACGCCGTCGGGGTTGGTGACCGTGTTTCGGGTCAGGGAAACGTGATCGAGGGTCAACTGAGCATTGTCGCTCAGGATGCCACCACCGAGGTCCTTGGCGAACCCTCCGCTGATCCCAATGGAAGCGATGGTCACGTTGGTCGCGCCATCGATGTGGAAGACACGACTCTGGCCCATCGCGTCGACGGTCAGGAGATTCGAACCAGGCCCGAGAATCTGCAAGTCATCGGTGATTTTCATAGCTGAGCCACCGAGCTTGATGGTTCCGGTGACGCCCGGATCGAAATCGATCACGTCAGCCCCAGGAGCCAGATTGGCTTCCCAGACGGCCCAGGGGAGCGACCCCATGCCCGCGGCATCGGTATTCGTGACGGTAAAGACCGCCATGAGGGCCCGCCCCTCAAGTGATTCGACGAGAGGACGAGAACCGCGAGAGCGACGATGGGGCTTCGCGGACCAAGAGTCTTTCCCTTGTGACGAGGACCGACGTCGGAGCGTCATCATTGCTGGATTCTCCCGGCTTGGTTACAGTTCAATCACGAGGAACGGGTCCCCGACTGAAGAGGGGATCGTTGGAGGACGGGTTTAACCCCGCGCGCTGCCGGGAATTTTTTTTGCGTCCCGATTCGTTTGGTGATCCCCCCGACCTCATGGCCAACCTGTCGGCGCAGCAAACGCGATGACCATTGTCTGATTGATCTCGACGAGACGGACGCTTCAGAGGGCACGTCGATGCAATCGGAGGGATCCATCACCGTCTATCTGCAGAAGCTCCGGAAGGGGGATCGCGACGCGGCCCGCATTCTCTGGGACCGATATTTTCGTCGTCTGGTCGGTCTGGCTCGCGACAGGCTCCGGGGGTTCCCGGATGGACACGATGCTGCGGAAGATGTGGCCCTGAGTGCCTTCGACAGTGTGTATCGACGCGCGGAACTCGGTCAGTACGAACGACTCGATGATCGAGGGAACCTCTGGTCGCTCTTATTCGTTGTCACCGTTCGCAAGGCGATCGACCACGCGCGCCGAGAGATTCGACGACCCGACACGTCAGGTCGTATCCTGGGGCTGACCGATCTTGACGAGAACGACCTGGCTGGAGTTCTCGGGACTGAGCCGACCCCGGAACTGGCCGCCCAGGTGGCCGATGAGTGTCGGAGGCTGCTCGACCTGTTGCGCGATGATTCCCTGCGATCGGTCGCGTTATTGAAAATGGAAGGGTATACGAATCGGGAGATTGCCGGGCAACTCGGGGTGGTCGAGGAAACGGTCGAGCGGAAGTTGAAGCGCATCCGAAAGGCGTGGGCCTCGGAGGTGCAGCCATGAGCGAGGAGTCGTCCAAGATCGATCGAAGCTCTCTGTTGGGTGATGACCGGATCGATGAGTGTTGCGACCGCTTCGAGGCGGCCTGGCTGCGAGGGGATCGGCCAAGGATTGAAGACTATCTGAGCGAGGTTCCCGAATCGGATCGATCGAGCCTCATCCGCGAATTGCTGGTCGTCGAACTGGCCTATCGTCGTCGATCGGGGGAAGCTCCTACGTCTGAAGACTATGTGGACCGCTTTTTCGACGGAGACAGTGATACGCTCCTCGACCTCTTTCGGAACCAGGACGAGCGCGAACTGGCCCCGGATGTCGAAGCCTGGGTGGCCGCATCGGAGCCGCGCTACACGGTCCGTCAGTGGCACAATCGCGGTGGCCTTGGCGTGGTGTATCGGGCGCACGACCACGAGCTCGACCGTGAGGTCGCGCTGAAGCAAATCCGCGATCGATACGCAGACCGGGAAACCAGCCGGAAACGGTTCGAGCGCGAGGCCCGAATCACCGGGAGGTTGCAGCATCCTGGCATTGTCCCGGTCTATAGCCTCGGCCGAGACGAGCTTGGTCGGCCCTACTATGCCATGCGGTTTATCGAGGGCAAGAGCTTGAAGGAGGCGCTTGCTGACGAGTACGAGAAGCCAGGTGGACGAAGGGATCCATCGGACCGCCCGTTACGCTTGCGGGAACTGCTCGGCCGATTTCTCTCCGCCTGCGATGCGATTGCCTACGCCCACAGCCGAGGCGTGATCCATCGGGATCTCAAACCGGCAAACATCATGCTGGGCCCATTCGGTGAGACACTCGTCGTCGATTGGGGACTGGCCAAGCGAATGACCACCGAAGAAGACCTGGAAGACAGCGACGGAACGGTGACGACTCCCCTGGTTGACCAGGCATTCGACGAAACCGAAACCGGCGAGATTCTCGGGACTCCGGCCTATATGAGTCCGGAGCAAGCCACTGGACAGCCGCATCAGATCGTACCAGCCAGTGATATCTATGGGTTAGGAGCGACGCTGTACAGTCTTCTGACGGGCCGCGCGCCGGTCGAGGCTGCCTCGGCGATGGAAGCCATCGAGCGAATCGGCCAGGGACGAATCCCCAGTCCGCGATCGATCGACCCAACGGTCCCGAAAGCCCTCGACGCGATCTGCAGGAAAGCCATGGCTCTGAGGGTCGAGGACCGATACGAATCGGTGGAGGCCCTGACTGACGAACTTAATCGATGGCTGGCTGGTGAACCTGTCTCCGCCTATCGGGAAGCAGCCTGGAGTCGTGCCCACCGTTGGTTGCAACGGCATCGGACGATGGTGACGACCGTCGCGGGAATCACGTTTGCCGTGCTGGTGCTGGGCACAGGAGTTGGCATCTGGCACGCTCGTCAGGCAGCCTCCCAGCGCGTCAGGCTGGACCGTACCCTGCTGGGAGTCCGGGTTCTCTATGATCGAGCCCGAGCGTTTCCGACTGAAATGACCGGATGGGAGACCGCGCTCGCTGTTGCTCGCCGAGCACAAAGTGATGTGAGCGATCTGCCCGACTCGGGACGCGCCCGCCAGATTCGAAACCTGGCTGCGACAATTGAGGCGGCTGCCCTTGAAGCACAGAACGTTCAACGACTCCTGGATGACTTGGCTGACATCCGACTCGCTCGGGAAGCCGAAGGGCTCTCTGAGATCAACGATCGCTATGCGGCCGCCCTTCGTCGATTTGGCGCGGACATCGACTCGATGCCGTTGGAGGACCTTTCTGAACTATTCAAAGGTCGGCCTCAACAAATCACGCTGCAGATCGCTGGATTTCTCGACGACTGGAGCATTATCTGTCATCGTCTCGACTCCGACCCTGATCGGCGAACACGCTTGCTGGAACTGACGATGGCGATCGACCCGAACCCCGATCGCAATCGAATCCGTGATACGCTGAGGATTCCCCGAAAAGAGGATCGACTTGCAGAACTGCGTGAGGTGGTTGACGACACCGGACGCAATCACCTGCCGGTTCCGAGCTCACTGTTGCTGGCCGAAGCGCTGGTGGAAGTCGATGCAGATGACGAGGCCACCGTATTGTTGCGACGAACCGTCGATCGAAACCCATCGGATCTCTGGGCAAACTTTGATCTGGCGAGGCACCTGCAACATCATCATCCCTCGCGATGGGAGGAGGCGATTCGCTATTACTCGGTCGCTCGGGCGATCCGACCGGACTCGGCGCATGCGCTGGCAGACCTCCTCGCAGATCGAGGGCGGGAGGCCGAAGCAATCACCCTGTTTCAGGACCTCATCCGCCTTCGACCTGACGAACCGAGGCATCTCGGCTGCCTGGGCAGAGTGTTCAAGGCTGAGGGCCGGACTGCGGAGGCTCGCAGAACCCTCGATCGTGCGATCTCGGCCTACCGGAAGGCCCTTGATGACGCTCCCAATGATTCGAATTTGCACAATAACCTCGGGCTCGCCCTTCACGACGCTGGCCATCCGGACGAAGCCGTTGCAGCATACCTAACCGCAATGATCATGAACGCCAAGAATGGTACGGCTTCCTATAATCTAGGCCGTGCCCTGGGAACTCTTGGCCGCCATGAGGAAGCGATCCAAGCCCTTCATCAGTCTCTGGCGATCGATTCGCACAACCCAAAGGCGTGGAACCATCTTGGTATCTCTCTGGAATCGCTTGGCCGTCCTGAAGCAGCAGTCGACGCGTATCATCGAGCACTCGAACAGAACCCAGATCTCACTCCCGCTCATGTGAATCTTGGAAATGCGTTGAAATCATTGGGGAGATACGAAGAGGCGCTCGAATCCTACCAAACAGCGATCACGCTTGAACCAAACCTCTTGGCGATCCACTTCAACCAGGGCAACGTGTTGAGAGCGATGGGCCGGCACGAGTCGGCCATCGAGTCCTACGAGAGGGCGTTGACGATTGATCCCAAGTCGACCGTCACACTCGTTGGCCTTGGCAGCAGCTTGTCCCGGCTTGGAAGGACGGACGACGCACTCGAAATTTATCGAGATGCGTTGAAGATCGACCCGGAGTTGGCGGAAGCCCACTGGAACATGGGCCTCATTCTTCGCGATCAGAACGAGTTTGCCGAAGCGATTGAGTTTCTTGAGACAGGGCACCGTCTGGGTTCTATGAAGCCAGGATGGCGCATTGACTCGGCTCGATGGGTTGAGGAATGTCGTCGCTTTCTCGAACTTGACAAACAACTTCCCTCCATCCTTCGTGGGGATTGCGAACCGGAGAGTTCCTGGCTTGACGTGGCCCGGCTGTGTTCCCGGAAGTCCCTTCATGCCGCTTCGGCTCGGAGCTATCGCATCGCCTTCGATCGATCACCAGGAATGGCTGAGAATGTTTTTAATCATCATCGCTATAATGCGGCATGCACTGCTTTGTTGTGTGCAAGCGGGACAAGTAACGACACCCCTCCTCCGACTTCCGAAGAACGTGCCGAGTTGCGTCAATGGGCGATTGACTGGTTACTCGCCGATCTGGAAGCCTGGAGGCAAGGGCTTAGTGACGATCCCGAGACGTACCGAGATCGACTGATGCCCATGCTCAACCACTGGAAGGTGGACCCCGATCTCGCATCCATCCGTGGTGAGGAAGCGTTGTCGTCCCTCTCGCACGACCTCCAGGCCACCTGTCAGAAACTCTGGTTCGAGGTCGACTCCTTGCTTCGCATTACCGCAATCAAGTAGGAAAACGTCAACTTCAAAGCGTGCTGATACACTATTGGTTCAACCGGGTTCCTGGATTTCGTAAGTCGTTCGTTCGCGCGACGAGGGCCTGTGCCGATCCTTGCATGGCGGGGCCAACCGCGTGATCATGAGGGGAATTCATCGGAGACTCGGATGGCGATCGTCTCGCTTGTGTGAGTCGCTTGAGAGGCGTGATCGTCGTCCCGCGTTCGGAGGATTTCGCAGATGAGCCATTGGAGTAGGTGGTTCCTGGTTGCTCTGGTCGCTCAGTTAACGCCAGGATATTCGTTGGTCGCCTCGGATCAGATCGACCCAAGCCACGCGACGGTTCGGCAGGATGATCCGACACTCTGGTACAAGGTTCAGCTCCTCGGCCTCGAGGGCCAGGGATGGACCGAGACCAAGGCGCCGTTCGACCGGCTCCCGGCGCACGCGGAAGGAGTCGTCCGTGACCCGGTCTGGAGCTTGAGCCGTCATGCAGCAGGGCTGTGTGTCCGATTCAAAACGGACGCAGAGACGATCCGGGCCCGCTGGACTCTGACCTCAGATCGACTGGCCATGCCTCACATGCCCGCGACGGGTGTCAGTGGTCTGGACCTCTACGCCAAGCTTGACGACCAGTGGTGTTGGGTTGGTGTCGGTTTTCCCAGTGAGGTGACGAACACGGTCACGCTAGCATCGGGACTGACAGGTGAGGCTCGCGAATATCTGCTTTATTTGCCGCTCTACAACGGAGTGGCGTCAGTGGAAATTGGCTTGCCCGAAGGAGCGACTCTTGCCAAGGCGACACCGAGGGCCGAGGGTCAGGAGAAACCAATCGTTGTCTACGGGACATCGATCACCCAGGGAGGCTGTGCCTCTCGGCCGGGGATGGTTCATACAGCGATTCTCGGACGTCGGTTCAATCGTCCGGTGATCAACCTCGGCTTCTCCGGCAATGGAAAGATGGAAGCGGAACTCGCCGATCTGCTCGCCGAGCTTGATCCGGCGCTTTATGTGCTCGACTGTCTACCGAATATGGTTGCGGAAGAGATCGAAGCCCGCGTTGAGCCGTTTGTCCGGTCCCTTCGCAGTGCGCGACCCGAAACGCCGATCGTCCTGGCCGAAGACCGTACCTACACGAACGCTCGCCTCGTCGCAGGACAGTGGGAACGGAACCGATCCTCACGTGCGGCGCTTCGAGCGGCGTACGATCGCCTAGTCGCTTCAGGGGTGAAGGGGCTGACTTACTTGGCTGGCGATCCACAGCTTGGGGAGGACGGTGAGGCGACGGTCGATGGGTCGCATCCGACGGACCTCGGCTTTCTTCGGATGGCAGACGTCTTCGAGTCGGTCCTTCAGCCCCTCTTGGCGACTCCCGAGCCGGTCGAGACTTGCGAGCGCACCGCAACAGGGCCGGTCGAGGTCCCCAGGACGTTGCAAGACTCCTTTCATCCCCCTATAGCGTTTCTCGGGGACGACGGAACGTATTCCTCTCCCCTTGAATTTTCCGATGGTCGAACCGTGCAAAACGCGACGGATTGGCTGGAGCGGAGACGCGAGATTCTCTCCACCTGGCACGGGATCATGGGACAGTGGCCCGCGTTGCTCGATGAGCCAGCAACGGAAACGCTTGGGACGGAAACCCAAGAAGGCTTCGAGCAACGTCAGGTTCGGATCGAGGTCGCCCCCGAGGGTCGCACACTGGATGGCTATCTGCTGATTCCGGAGGGTGATGGACCATTCCCGGCCATGCTGGTCGTCTTCTACGAACCAGAAACCGCCATCGGCGAGGGAAACCCTGTGCTCGCATTCGCTCGGGACCTCGCGAACTCCGGCTTCGTTGCTCTCTCGCTTGGAATCGACCCGAGTGCGGTGATCCCGGAGGCGGGACGGCTCGGAGTGCAACCCCTTTCGTACCTTGCATTCATGGCCGCGAATGCCTCGAACGCGATGGCAAGGATGCCGGAGATTGACCCGGATCGGATCGGAGTCATGGGACATTCCTACGGCGGGAAGTGGGCCTTGTTTGCATCGTGCCTGCACGAGGCCTTTGCGTGTGGGGTCTGGTCGGACCCCGGGATCGTCTTCGACGAGTCGCGTCCCAACGTCAACTACTGGGAGCCGTGGTATCTGGGGTGGGAAGCCGGTCGGAACCGCTCCCGAGGCGTCATTACCCCAGAGAGTCCTCGGACCGGCGCTTATGAACAACTGGTTCGCAAAGGTCACGATCTGCATGAATTGCACGCTTTGATGGCTCCGCGACCATTCCTCGTTTCCGGAGGTTCGGAAGATCCTCCCGAGCGCTGGCGGGCGTTAAGTCACACGGTTGCGGTGAATCGGCTTCTGGGTTTCGAACACCAGGTGGCCCTGACAAACCGTCCAGGGCATCGTCCGACGGAACAATCAAACGAACAGATCATGGACTTTTTGAAATCTGTATTGAGGCCCTGAGCCACTATGGCCGGATTCATTCGCAGCGTCACGATCTCTCGGGCCACGAGGTGAAGTGTGCATCTTTACGATCCGTCTCGAATCGGGATCACGAAGTCTGGTCGACCGTTCTTCGTCTTGGTGGTTTCAGTCCTCGTGTTGGTGGGAAACGTCGCATCAGGGGCCGAGGAACGGCTGGTGATCGAAGGGCTTGATCAACCGGTTGAGGTCCTCAAGGACCGATGGGGAATCTCGCATATTTACGCCCAAACCGAACACGATCTGTTCTTCGCTCAGGGCTTCAACGCGGCGCGAGATCGGCTCTTTCAGCTCGAACTCTGGCGACGCCAGGCCACCGGCACCGTGGCTGAGATTCAGGGTCCAAAAGCGCTTCAAGGAGACATCGGCGCGCGTCTCTTGAAATTCCGAGGAGACATGACCGCGGAACTGGCCCACTATCACCCCCGAGGGGCCGAGATTATCCTGGCCTTCGTAGAGGGGATCAACGCGTACATCGACCTCACCCTCCGAGAACCATCGCGCCTTCCGCTTCCCTTCCAAATTCTGGGAATCGCTCCAGGCCACTGGACACCCGAGGTGGTTGTCTCTCGGCACAATGGACTATTTCGTAACGCTACGCAGGAGGTGCAATTTACTCAGCTTGTTCACTTGCTAGGTTCGGAGCGGGCCCGAGCATTGGTAAATCTGAAACCGGGTCTCCCTGCCTTGGTCCCAGATGAAACGATCGATACGGCCTTGTTCTCCCGAGACATCTTGCAACGGTATGCTGACTCACGCTCTGGAGTGCGGTTTGAACCCGAGGATGTTAAACCTGAATTCCGGCGGGCCGATGTGCCGGAACACCAGGAGGGACTTCCGACCACCTCATTTCTTCCAGATCTTGAGAACGATCCCGGCCTCCTAGGCAGTAACAACTGGGCTGTTGCCGGGGGCCGTACCCTTTCCGGACATCCGTTGCTGGCGAATGATCCTCACCGCTCGATGCAGATTCCTTCACTCCGGTACTGGGTGCATCTGGTCGGACCAGATTGGGATGTGATTGGAGGTGGAGAGCCTGCATTGCCAGGCATCTCAATCGGGCACAATCGTCGGGGGGCCTGGGGCCTGACCATCTTTCCGATCGATCAGGAGGATCTTTATGTTTACGAGACGAACCCCGACAACCCACTCCTGTACCGCTATCAATCCGGATGGGAGTCGATGCGCGTCCTTTCCGAGACATTCCTCGTCAAAGGGGAGGGTGAGACGACGGTTGACCTGAAATTCACGCGTCATGGTCCTGTTCTTTACGAAGACCATGAGCATCATCGGGCCTATGCGTTGCGGGCGGCCTGGCTCGAAGTTGGTACAGCCCCCTACCTGGCCAGTCTTCGAATGAATCAGGCCTCGACCTGGGAGGAATTTCGAAAGGCGTGCCGGTACTCGCTGACACCCTCGGAAAACATGGTCTGGGCCGATGTCGATGGTCACATCGGGTGGCAGTCGGTCGGATTGGCACCGATCCGGAAAGGCTGGAATGGGCTGCTGCCGGTTCCGGGAGATGGTCGTTTCGAGTGGGAAGGGTTTCTCCCGGCCGATGAGCTCCCGCATCGACTCGACCCCCCCGAAGGTTGGATCGGGTCGGCCAATCAGAACAACCTTCCTCAAGGATATTCTCATGCGCTTGGTTTTGTTTGGGCCGATCCGTTCCGATTTGCGAGAGTGTCGGAGGTGTTGAGTTCGGGCCGACTCCTCGCGCTGGGAGACATGGTTCAATTGCAGCAGGATGAACTCTCCATTCCCGCTCGCCTCCTCGTTCCTCTGCTTCGCGGACTTGAACCCAAGGACGACCGAACACGGGACGTGCTCGATCGACTCATGTCGTGGGACTTCGTCCTCGATCGAGGCTCGATCTCAGCGGCGATCTATGTGACGTGGGAGGCCCACTTGAAAGAGGCCGTCGGGCAACGGCTGATCCCTAAAGAGGTGCGATCGGTTCTCCATCCACGTTCTCTTTCGACAGAGAAACTCGTCCACTGGCTTACATCCCCCGATGGGAGACTCGGGGCTGATCCGGTTGCCGTCCGCGATGCCATTTTGATCGATGCCCTGCACCATGCCCAGGTCGAGCTGACGGAGAGATTGGGAACCCAAATGGACCAATGGCAATATGGACAAGTCGATCTGAAACACATTCAGTTGCACCATGCATTGAGCCGAGCGGTTGATAAGGCGACTCGTGCTCAACTTGATCCTGAGCCCCGTGCCAGAGGTGGAAACGCAAGTACGGTGAATAACACCTCCGATGCCGAAAACCAGGCGTCCGGTGCTTCGTTTCGGATGATTGCCGTGGTGGGCGACTGGGATCGATCGCTGGGCACGAATGCTCCGGGGCAGTCTGGCGACCCGGGAAGCTCACATTACGACGACCTGCTCGAACCGTGGTCGAAGGGACGTGTCTTTCCGGTGATCTCGTCTCGATCCGGAGTCGAGGCTGTGACCGAGGCGACCTTGCAACTTTTCCCGACTCCTGGAACGAAGCAGGCTGAATCACCTTGAACTTCTGGGAAGTTTCGCGAATTCCCGCGACCTTCCGAACGTCAGGAGAGACCCCTTCATGATGAACGCGCTGATCAGCCTTCTCTTGGTCCTTGGACTGATTCCGCTTGACTTCGATCCGACAAAGACTCCGATTCCCATAGGTCACCGTGGGCTATTGCACTATGCGCCGGAAAACTCAATGGCAGGGTTTCAGGCTTGCATCGAATTGCGGATCGGATTCGAACTCGACGTTCGACGAGCCGGAGACGGGACCCTTGTCTGTCTTCACGATGCCACCGTTGATCGTACCACCAACGGTCTCGGATCGATTGACGATCGATCGGTCCAACAACTCAAAACGCTCGATGCGGGCTCGTGGTTCGATCCTGTGTTCTCGGGAGAGACAGTCCCAACCCTTGAAGACGTGCTTTCCCTCCTAAAAGGGGATCGAGGGTCTGGAATCCTGGTCGCCGTTGACCTGAAAGTCGACGATACGTCGATGGCTGATGATGTGGTCGGGCTGGCTAGGCGGGTCGGGGTGCTCGATCGTCTTGTGTTCATTGGCCTGACAATTGAGAACCCCGACTTACGTCGTCGGATTCGTCAGGCCGATTCGAAAGCTCATCCCGCCGTTTTGTCAGAATCCCCCGAGCAATTCGAGGCTGCTTTGGTGGATCCTTGTTCGGACTGGATCTACGTTCGTGCCATTCCCTCGGCGGCTGAGATCGATCGTGCCCATGCACGTTCCAAACGCGTGTTCATTGCAGGTCCAAAGGTGGCGGGATTCGAATCGGTCAACTGGCGCGAGGCTGCTCGTTCGGGTGTAGATGCGGTGCTGACGGACTTCCCTCTCCAGTTTCGGAAGACGTTTCGGACGACTCCATGATGAGCCATCACACCACCTGCGATTGGGTCAGCCAGAAACCCCGAGCCTCGACGAGATCATCCCTGGCTCCGAGACGGAGATCCTCCTCGGTTCGACTGGTTTCAAGCTGACGCGATTCTCCCGACCGTTCCCGACATGAAAGAGGTTGTCGATGGCCGATCACCCTCCACGCATTATGCTCATCGGCGCTCATCCCGATGACGCGGACATCAAAGCTGGCGGCACAGCGGCCATGTGGACTGACCTGGGATTTGTGGTGAGAATGGTGAGCCTCTCCGATGGTCGGGCGGGACACCATGAGATGGCAGGACCGGAGTTGGTGACGCGACGGAAGGCAGAGGCTCAGGCTGCAGCGGCTCTCATTGGGGCATCGTATGAGGTTCTTGACCATCCTGATGGCGAACTCGATGACCGTCTGGAGCTTCGGCATCAGGTGATTCGACTGATTCGGTCGTTTCGTCCCGATCTGATCATCACGCATCGCACCACTGACTACCATCCTGACCATCGCGTTACTGGCTTGCTTGTGCAAGACGCTTCCTATCTCCTTACCGTTCCTGCAATCTGTCCCGACGTGCCTCACCTGAGGCAATCGCCAGTAATCCTCTCATTCTCCGACGCCTTCACCCGACCGTGTCGCTTCGAGCCGCATCTCGTGGTGAACATCGAGGAGAAACTCGATCTGATTGTGGCCATGCTGCATTGTCACCAATCGCAATTCTACGAATGGCTTCCCTACAATGCTGGTCATCCGGAGGAGGTGCCAACCGGGGAGGAGGCTCGGAAGAACTGGCTCGCCGATCGCTTTCGACAGCGCATTGCACCGCTCGCAGATCGTTATCGTGATCTGGTGATCCGTACCTATGGTGACGTCGAGGGGAAACGGGTCCGGTACATTGAGGCATTTGAGGTTTCGGAATTTGGGGCTCTGCTCGACAGAGAGGCACGAGCCAGGCTATTCCCATTTCTGCCCCGCAGTTCCGATCCAGTTGCATCTATTGACCGGAAACGATGGGTCGATCTTCCCGAAGGATCGTGAGGCGGCGTTAAAGGTGCCTTGAAACCACTTCGGCGGGCAAACACTCGTCGCACCATGCAGACTCGGTGAATTCCATGTCACGAACGAATCGGCGAAAATTCTTTGAAGAATCGATGATTGCCGCAGCAGCGGTATCGAGCCTTGCGACGGGACCTCGGGAACCTCGGCTCAGTGCTCAGCAGGCAACACCGACCACTCCCAATGACACCATTCGACATGCGGTGATTGGTTGTCGCATCCGAGGTCGGGTCCATGCCTCTCAGTTCGGGCGGCAGAATGGAGTCGAAATTGCCTATGTGTGCGATCCCGATCGGGTGCTTGCGGAGGAGCTCGCAGAGACTGTCGAGAAGGACCAAGGACGCCGTCCCATGGTAGTTCAGGACCTTCGTGTAATTTTCGACGATTCCCACGTGGACACCGTCTCGATCGCAACACCGAATCACTGGCATGCACTGGCCGCCATTTGGGCCATGCAGTCAGGAAAGCATGTTTATGTTGAAAAGCCGGTCACCCACACGGTTTGCGAGGGCCGGCGCATGGTTCAGGTAGCTCAAAAGACGGGGCGGCTCTGTCAGGCAGGAACTCAAAATCGCTCCAGTGGTGCCCTGGCTGCCGCCGCGGCCTATCTCCGAGACGGCAAACTCGGCGATGTTACGTTCGCCCGAACCATCATTTATGGCCAGCGAAGCAGCATCGGTCCGCGAGGAATTTACGAGGTACCAGAGCAGATAGACTACAACCTGTTCCTGGGTCCTGCGGCCAATGAACCCCTGACTCGCCCGAGATTGCACTACGACTGGCACTGGAACTGGAACACGGGCAACGGTGAACTCGGGAACAACAATATTCACTATATCGACATCTGTCGGTGGATCATGGGTCTCTCTGGCCTGGGAAACCTGGTGCTCAGTGTTGGTGGTAGGCTTGGTTACGAGGATGCTGGAGAAACACCGAACACTCAACTTGTTGTCCATCAGTTTGAAACGAAAACGATCGTTCAGGAAGTCCGGGGGCTGAAGACCGACCCCTTCAGTTCCATTTTCCAGGCCGGATCGATCATCCACGGTACCGAGGGTTTTCTAGCCGGATCGTCCCTATTCGACCCTGATGGAAATCTGGTTCAGACGTTTGAGGGTCCGTCAGAAAATCACTTCGTCAATTTCGTTGAGGCTGTACGCAACGGTCGACGAGAGGAATTGAACGCCGACATTCTGGAAGGCCACCTGTCGAGTGCGCTTTGCCATGTCGGCAATCTCTCGTACCGGCTCGGGACGAATAGGCCTCCTCAAGAGATCGCCGACCAGCTCGAGGATTACGGACTGCATGACGAAGTCGCCCAGACGTTTGATCGAATGGTCAACCACCTTCGAGACAACGAGATCGATCTCGACGCGACCCAACTCACACTGGGGCCGCTCCTGTCGATCGATTCCGATCAAGAGCGGTTTACGGACTCCTCAGAGGCCAACGTCCTTCTTTCTCGGGAGTATCGTACCCCGTTCGTCGTTCCAGAGGCGCATGAGCTGTGACAGCCTGAATCGGCAGTTCCGCTGAGAAACCCTCAGGGGCGATGATTGGAGGTCCTCCACTCAGTCGATCAAACCTGGTTCAAGAGACCAGGCGAACTTAACTGAACCGCGTCCCTCGCACACAGGAGTTCCCATGAACCCTATGATTCGCATTCAGAGAAACGCGTTTCGAATCTCCTTTCATGTTCTGGCAGCGGCCCTCCTGCTGACCTCGCCAGACCCAAGCGTCATTGCTTCGGCGACAACCGAGGAGCGTCCTTCGACACACACGTCATTGATCCGGGTGGCCGCAGCTCAACCACGGAATCGGACGATCGATTTCCTGCTGAGCCCTTTGGAAGCTCTTGATCAGGTTGACCGTTCGATCGAGGAATTGGAGCAACTCGTTCACCTGGCCGGTTCCAAGGGTTGTGATGTCCTGGCGTTTCCCGAAGACACCCTTGGACTTCTCAACTGGGAGGCGGCCAACCCAGAGAAACTCGATCAGGTGCTTCCCACCGCGGTGGCTCGGATGCTCGCAAAACTCGGCGATGCGGCCTCATCGCATCAGATGTATCTGGTGCTCTGTAACGACACGATCGACACGGACGGCAACCTGTACAACATGTCGTTTTTCCTCGGGAGAGACGGCAACGAAATCGGACGCTATCGCAAGGTCAATCTAACCATGGCTGAGCAATCGCGGTCACGAGGTGAGAGTTTCCCGGTGTTTTTGACTCCGGACATGGGCACCGTGGGCATGTTGATCTGTTATGACATGGTCTTCCCCGAGGCGGCGCGTTGTCTTGCCCTCCAGGGAGCCGATCTTGTGTTTCATCTGACGCTCGGCGGTGCGGCCATCGGTGACGAAGACGTGAGCCTTGCTGCGTTTCGCACACGGGCCGTGGAAAACTTCATTTACCTGGTCGTGGCCAACCGCGGTGAGGGAAGTATGATCATTGCTCCCACAGGAACGATCCTCGCCACAGCAGAGGGTCCCGACTCACTTGCGGTTGCCGACATTGACCCTTCCACTGGACGAGAGGCTGGCGATGCCATGAACCTTCAGGCAGATATGCGTGGTCGGCTCTTTCGGGAGCGTGTTCCCGGGGCTTACAAGATCTTGACCGACCCCAGGCCTCCGGTCCTTGAGAAGGTCCAGTCCAATGTGACAACCGAGGAAGCCATCCGAATTATGGCAACCGTGTTGACCACCGGCGAGTCGCGCTTCAACGACGCCGTTGCCCTTGGCCGCACTGAGGAAGCGATCCGCATCTTTGAGCAGCTTTGCATCGAGTGTCGCACGTCCTGGATTGATCGCGCTGCCCAGAAGTATTTAAATGATCTTCGGAAACAATAATCCCCATCCAACCGCTGATACCGAACTAATTAACATAAAAACGCTTTCCAAAAACATGATTTTTTCTAGACCTGATTGATGACACTGGAGCCAATGCATCATCCGATGCCCGAGTCTTATTCGATGGTGTCGGGAAGTATGGGGGGTGCGATCGGCTCGGCGTTCGGGAGTGGAGGAGGAAGGATCCACTCGGTCGGGGTCGCGGGAGAGGGGAGGGATTCGGGCCTCCCCATTGCAAAATAAAGACGAACCTGGGCCCGATTGTAGTCGAGCACGGAATCGAGATACGCTTGCCTGGCTCGAGCAAGGGCCTGGATCGGTTGGAGGACCTCGATTGGGCGGGTCGCTTCGGGAAGCCCAGCTCCTCGGCGGATATTGGCAATATTCAGCTCAAGTGATCGGATGGCGTCGGGCACTGCCCGTTCCGCCTCGGCGATTTGGCGAGATGCTGCACGTCGCATTTTCTCGGCCTGGACCACTTCAGCTGCCACCTGGTCCTGGACCTGGAGGACCCGGAGTTTTGCTTCCCGATTTCGAGCGTCGGCCATCTTCATGTACGCTGCGTCTCCGACACCGAGCCCTCGGAGTTCCCAAAACACATTCACATCGGTATCAAAGCGGCCGTCAAAATTTCCGAAAAAGTCATTTCGGCCGCCACCATAACCTCCCCCGGAAACACGCGTCGCAAGGCTCGGAACGAACGGACGTAATCGAGCCTGTTTCAAGCGAATCAAGGTCGCTTCGACAAATTTCCGTTGTTCGGCAAGTTCAGGACGGTTCAGCAGGGCCGTTGTGATCAAGTCGTCTGGCGAGGTGTCGTCTGGAATGAAGCGGAGGATTGATTCGGGAGGCTCGACCGGCCTTACACGAATTCGTGGGTCGAGTCGAGTCCGTCGAGTCAACTCGGCGGATGCCATTTCGAGTAACCCAACTGCCTCGGCCACCTCTCTGCGTTGCAAATCCCGCTCCACGAGACTCCGACGATAATCCGCTTCGAGGCCGAGGCCCGTCCTGGCGAATGAGCTGGTCAGTTCGACAAGCACCTCGGCGTTCTCGGCTGCCTCCGAGGCGATCGCGAGTTTCCCCGAGGCAGCCTGAAGATCAAAGTATGCCTCTGCAACCCCTTGAATTGCATTGTTGACCGCGACCGAGACACCGGCACGCTCAGCATCAACTACCCGTCGGGCTGCCATTGGGAGAAAGATCGCGTCGGAGAGTCTCAAGATCGTTGAGAAGCCTCCCACGTTCGGCGGCCCGCCCGCAGGAACAGGACCGGAGATTCCGTCACCGAGTGCCGCCATCCCACCGACGAACAGGCTGCTTTTACTGATGGTTTGGACAGGCCCTTCGACAATTTGGGCCTGACCGTCGTGTCTCATCCACTGAGGGCCGTAATAGATGCTTGGGAGCCAGGCAGACCGCGCGAGTTGAAGCTCACCGAGTGCTTCCGCAACGCGTTGCCTGGCAATCTGAACTTCGATATCGCGGGCTCCGGCCAACCGTAAGGCATTACCCAGATCGATCGGAAAAACCGCCTGATCGGGAACGAGGGGCTTCCCCGGATCGTCCTGGACTCGAATTTCGGTCGAGAGAGTCGCCCCACCCGACGGTAAGGGAGAACGATCCTGCGGCTGGACAATCTGAGCGGCTTGGAGAGGAGTTCCTCGGAGTGCGGGAGGCAACATCCCTGACGACTCAATCTGAGATGCCGAGGTGGCAAGAACGCTCGGTTCCTGGGCGGCGATTGAGGATGAGAGACACCCTCCAACAAGGGGAATTCGCATGATGAGGCCGAGCAACATCCGTTGCGGAACGGCTCGGGGTGCGTTCCATCGCACGCATACCATGCGTTTCGACCTCCTTGACCTGTTCCGATCCATCCTGATCGTCGCTTGAACTCGCGATCTCAAGGACGATCATGCCCAGTTGCCCTTTCGTTATCGGTGCTCGATATCGAATATCATGAGCCGGTCCTCCAATTGACGTGTTCAGTACGATCATCACGATCCGTCGATTTTGAGACGCCTCGATCATTTGGGGGCTGACCAAGACGCTTTCTTTACGAGATCAGGTGGACGCTTCGATGACCTCGACGGGCTGGCCGGGTACGAGCGCCGAGGGGTCGGAGTCTACCACAGGTTCGATTTCCTGGAGCCCAGAGCGAATCTCGACGCGAGTCCCATCGTTAAGTCCGAGTTCAACAGCTCGACGCTGAACGCGACCATCGACGATCACCATACAGAAGGCTCCTTCCGTCCCATCAATCACGACCGCAGACGAGGGGAGGCTAAGGACGTCATCCCGCTGGTCAGCAATGATGGAAACGTAGACGTACAAACCAGGCTGGAGCATGCGATCAAGATTCTCCAGGTCGATCTCGGCCCGGAGGGTCCGGGTGGCACGATCGAGCGCCCAGGATGAGCGCGTTACACTTCCCTCAAACGTTCGACCCCCAAGAGCCTGGACACGAATCTCGGCTCGGTCTCCCGTGTTGATCAACGGAGCATCAACCTCGGGCACGCCGACGACCACGCGAACAACATCGGTTCGAGCGATCGAGAGCAATGGGTCTCGGGAACCACTGGGATCGGTCAGATGTCCGGTATCGATGAATCGTTTTGTGATTGTTCCCTCGAAGGGCGCAACAATTTGGGTAAACGACCGCATGGCTTCGGCATGACGAACGTCCGCCTGGGCAACCCTGAGATGGGCCTCGCCGACGAGCACGTCTGCCTGAGCTCGCAACAGTTCGGCCTTCGCTTGAAGGTGGCTGGCCTCGGCCAGTTGGATTTGGGCTACCACTTCGTCCCTGGATGCTCTCGCCGATTCCAGTTTGCTGAGTGTTTCATCGCGAAGCCCCTCGGTAATCGCTCGCTCGCTCACGAGGCGTTCGATCCGGTCAAATTCGGCCTGCCAGCGGGTGACCACGGCCTCGGAGCGTCGCATGGCGGCCTTGGCTTGTTCAATCCCGGCCAAGGCGGTGGCGACAGCCGCTTGAGCGACCTCAACCATTGCCTTGGTCTGATCGAGATCCGCGCGATCTTGCTCCAGATGAGCACGTTTACGGTCGAGTTCCGCGTCTAGTTCCGGGGCATCGAGTTCGGCAAGGAGTTGTCCCACCTCAACATGGTCTCCAAGGTCTACGGCCAAGGTCCGGACATAGCCGGAGACTTTCGCCAGTACGTCAGTGGTCTCGAAGGCCTCGATCTGGCCGGGTTCACTCGTGACGCGGCGAATGGTTCCCCGTTCGGGCATTACGGTAGAAACCCGCGCGATTGGGGGCTCGGATGTGGTCTGTGCTTGAACCGGAACGGCATCGCCAGCCGATCCGCAACCCGACAGAGGGACGAGCCCAGATACCAGCATCGAGATGAACAGCCATTGCGTGCATTGAAATCGGGAACGGATCATGACGTGGCTCCCGTGTCTCCTTTGGTCTCGCTTCGGGGATCGGGAATCGGAGCTTGAGAATTCGGTTTGGCAGTCACATCGCCTTGAGGCGGGAAGGATGGAGACAGCGTCGACTCCCGAACCTCAGGACTCGCCACGCCTTCCTGGAGCGTAGAGCTGAGGTGAGAAGAAGGAATACGGACGAAGTGAGGACTCTCCGGATCATCCGGATCAAGCGACGAGGAGTCCCGTCCCACTCGACCCTGAATCAGGGTGAACACGCTCGGGAGCACAAACAGTGTGGAGAGGGTGGCGAACGAGAGTCCACCAATTACAGCTCGACCGAGTGGGGCCGTCTGATCCCCGCCGTCTCCGATCCCGGAGGCCATGGGTAGCATGCCGACGATCATGGTGCCGCTCGTCATCAGGATGGCTCGTAACCGGCCGCGAGCACCAGCCACGGCGGCGTCTTGCGCGGAGAGGCGATCGACGATCCGGCTCCGCTCCGCGAAGGTGACAAGTAGAATCGCGTTGGAAACCGCCACACCGAAGACCATAATTGTTCCCATAAACGACTGAATGTTGATTGTCGTTGTTGTCATCCTCAAACCCACGACCACGCCGGCAATGACTGCGGGGCCAGCCGCCACTGCAACCAGAGCAAGACGGACCGACTGAAAGTTCGCTGTCAGTACAAGCAGGATCACCAGGACTGACATCCCCAGCCCCACTGCAAGACCGCTCAAGATCTCACGGAGAGGGACCAGTTGCCCTCGAACCGCTACGGTCACTCCCTTTGGCGGTTCGCCAGCTCGTTCGATCGCGCGGTCGACTGCCGCAGATGCCCGGCCAAGATCCATGCCGTCGAGGTTGGCCGTGAGAGTCAGGGTCCGTTTCATGTTGTATCGATCGAACTGTCCGGGAACGGAGGACCGCTCAACGCTGGCCACGTCTCGAAGCAGTAATGGGACGCCGTTTCCTTGAGCCTGACGAATCGGGATTGTTCTGATATCATCAAGCGAGGTCATTTCCTGATAAGGGATTTCGATCTGTACCTGATATCCGATCCCCGACTTTGGATCAGGCCAGTAGTTCGGAACAACAAAACGGCTGGACCATGTCGCTGTAATCAACGATCGAGAAATCTCTTCAGGAGTAATTCCACTGAGACCAGCTTTCTCGCGATCAATGGTGACCTGAACCGCAGGATAATCCAGTGTTTGACCGTAGCGAACATCACTCAGGCCAGGTGTGGCACTTAGTTCGGACCGAATTTTTTCCGCATGCCGACGAACCTCAGCAAAGTCGGGGCCACTGACGGCGACCTCGACCGGGGTAGGGGAGCCGAAACTCATTACATCACTGACAAGATCGGCCGGTTCAAACGAAAAGGCGACCGATGGCATTTCGGCGTTCAGTCGCTCCCGGAGTCTGCGTTTCAACTCCTCAATCGTGACGCCGGATTGTTGGTTCAGAGCCACTCGGAGCATCGCCTCTTCCGGACCCCCTGTCCATTGATAAATGGCGTTAATTGGATAGCTTGAAGGAATCAAGCCTGCGTAACCGACCGAGATCTCAATCTCGTCGCGGCCCACTTCGTCTTCAAGAGTCGCGAGGACGTCTCGGATGATCTGCTCGGTTTTCTCAACGCGGGTGCCAGCGGGCGCCTTCAACCTTAGTTGGAACCGTCCCGCATCAACGCTTGGGAAAATTTCCAGACCGAGTTGACGGCCCAGGCCATAGGCGACCAATCCGGTGCCGACAAGGTAGATGACGACTACGGCGGGGGCAATTCGAGTCAGACTTCGGACCAACTCTGCATAGCGGTTAGCGAAGCGGTCAAACAGGCTTAGACGTGAAGACTGAGAATGGGCCTCTCCTCCGTCTTGTCTTCGGACAATCCAGGTCGTCATCACAGGGACAAACGTGCTGGAGAGAATATACGAAGCGATCATCGCAAAGCCAACCGCCAGCGACATTGGGACAAAGAGCGCCCGAGCCGCCCCTTCCATGAAAAACGATGGAATGAAAACAGCCAGAATACAGAGCATGGCGAGTAACCGAGGCAAGGCCGTTTCCAAGGTTCCACGTTTCACCGCGGTTGCCAGGGAGGGGTCTTTCCTCATCCTGACGTGGATATTCTCAATCGCAACCGTTGATTCATCAACCAGCACCCCGATGGACAGGGCTAGTCCTCCCAGTGTCATCAGATTCATCGTCTGACCAGTCAGCCAGAGCGCGAACAATGCAGCCGCGATGGCGATCGGGATATTCAGGACGATGACCAACGCACTTCTCCAGTCCCTCAGAAAGATCAGGACCATTACCCCGATCAATCCAGCTCCGAGTAAGCCTTCGACCCCGACCGACTCGATCGCATTGGTCACGGTTGGAGACTGATCGAACTCGAAACTCACTCGAATATCGTCGGGCAAAACGGCTTGCATTTCCGGAAGAGCGTTCTTCACATTTCGGACGACAGAGAGAGTGGACGCCTCGGCCCGTTTTGTTACGAGGATGTATACGGCTCGCCTTCCATCAACAAGTGCATAACCGACAGTGAGATCGCTTGCATCCTCAACTGTCCCAACATCGCGGAGGTAGATTGTCGGATCAGCTCCGGGTCGGATAGGAATGGTCAGCAATTCCTTGATATCCTTGACCAGTGAATTAACTGGCACGATGGGCATCTCATCGTCAATCCGGATATTGCCCGAAGGACTGATGACATTGCCAGAAGTGAGTGCGCGGATCACTTCATCGGGAGACATCGAATACGACCGTAGACGTTCAGGATCGAGTCGGATGACCACACTTCGCTGGCTTCCCCCGAATGGAGGAGGAGCTGAGACTCCCGTCAAGGCCGCAAACATGGGCCGAACCCGAAACAATGCCTGGTCCTGAATGTCTCCAATCGTCCGACTTTCACTCGATAGAACCAGGTAGCCCACCGGTACACTTCCGGCGTCGAACCGGGTGATGAAGGGAGAGACGGTCCCAGGAGGCATGAAGGCTCGCGATCGAGTCACATAACCAATCGTTTCTGCCATTGCCTGGGCCATATTCGTCCCAGGATGGAAAAAGAGCTTCATGATGGCCATTCCCTGCACATTCTTGGATTCCACATGGTGAATTCCATTGATGTACAGGAAGTGGTATTCGTAGTAATTCGTGAGCAACCCTTCCATCTGCGCCGGGTCCATGCCTCCATAAGGCTGGCAGACATAAACCACAGGCAAATTCAAATTTGGGAAGATATCGATCGGCATTCGGACCGCCGCGAGCACACTTCCCAGGACCACAGCAACGATCGCTACCATGACCGTAAACGGGCGTTGCATCGAGAAGGCAATCGGGTTCATGAAAGAGTTGCTCGTGCAGGCAGAATCGGCGGGGATCGGGGGAGAACGACGGACGTCGGCGCATGCTCATTCGTCGCGATCCGAAACGCTAGGATCATGAGTCGTGTCATCCGGGAGTTGATCGTGCAACACTTCGGAAACCAGTTCGCGAAGCTTCGCCTTGGTCTCCTCGAGCGCCTGGGCTCCCTCCGAAGTTGCTCGATAATATTTTCGTTGCTTCCCATTGACCGTTTCGACGGAGACGGTCAGGAATCCGGCTTCGAGCATCTGGTGAAGCATCGGGTAGAGCGTTCCTGGACCAACCTGATAGCCATGCCGATTCAATTCCTCAATCATTTCTGCGCCAAAGATTGGTTCCTTCACGGCGTGATAGAGAATGTGCATCCGAACAAAACCACCAAAAAACAGCCTGGTCAGTAATTCGCTCATGGCATCGCACCTCGATATTGACTCCCGATCCTATCCGTACAAGAATCTGAGTCGCAAGGGGCCGTTGCGGTTGGAGATGGAATGACCCCGGTCGAAAACGAACGAATCACACATGGAGGGTGACCGATGCAGAATCCGCGACTCATGCTCGTTATGTGGCTTGGTCTGATCACCCCACTCATGGGAGTGGCCGAGGACAATTCAAACCAGATCGCTCGGCTTCTCAGCTTCGACGAGGTGGAAGCCCGGCTTGATGATTCGGATTTTGTGTTGCTCGATGTAAGATCGCGCGAAGAGTACAGCGCCGGGCACCTGCCCGGGGCCCTGTGGGTTGATGCCCGAGAGGTTGAACGGATGGCGGGAGAGCCAGGAGGATTGCAGGACATCGAACGATGGAAGTCCTGGATCAAGCGACTTGGACTGGCTCCGGACTCCGCCGTCTATATCTACGACGCCAACCGCCAAAAAGATGCCGCACGGTGCTGGTGGCTGCTCGGATACCTGGGTGTCGATGAAGTTGGCCTCATCAACGGCGGCTTCCCGCTCTGGCAATCCGAAGGTCGACCCGTCTCGACCGAATCCGTCAGCGTCGAACCACGAACCTTTCCAATCTCAATCCGAGATGATCGGCATGCCGATCGATCCACAGTCCTCGACGCCGTGAATACCGGCTCGGCACAGGTCATTGATGCCCGGAGCGACGGCGAATTTCTCGGCGAGGTTGCCCGGTCGAAGCGAGGGGGGCACGTGCCAACCGCTTGCCAACTCGAATGGAACACTCTGGTTGACGATGAGGGCCGATTCCTTCCTGAGGAGATAATCCGCCCCCGATTGAAGGCGATCGGGCTCGAACCAGGAAAGCCGGTGATCACCCACTGTCAGGGGGGAGGACGAGCCTCTGTCGACGCCTTTGTGCTTCAACGTCTCGGATACCCAAGTAGGAACTATTATCTTGGCTGGTCCGACTGGGGGAACGCCGAAGAAACCCCCGTTGCGACCGATTTTCGTCCTTGAATCCCCCCTTAGCCCCCTCTTCCACAACCGGGGATTATCGGCAGCGAATTGGGGGGTCGAGCTGAAACCTCGAATCGAGGGAGTGCGTTGAGAAATTCCATCGAGGACGTTATCTCGAACGACGTCGAGGAATCGATCTGTCACTACTCGGGAACCTGCCGAGACGAGAGTAGCTCCGACTCGAACTCGGACCAATCCCGAGTCTCTTCATCAAGGATCACTTCAAGACGACTATCACGGCGATACGTTGATGGTCGAAGGTGTGTTTCGTCTTTCACGCGATTGATTGCCCACCAATCATCCTCGCATCGAAATACTCCTTTGAGACGAAGAATCGGTCCGACTCGGGTGAGGAAATCGAACAGCGCGTCCCGATCGAATCGCTCGTCCGGGTGAAAGATCCACCCGCAGGCATGCTGGAGTCCATCGGAATTCTCGAATCTCCTGGGATGCCCCAGAATGGGAGGGGCGTCGATCAGGACAGTGGATGCTGAATGGCCTGACTGGTGCAACACGTCCGATGCCTGACGCTCCTGGTCATGGGCCTTCTGGAAGCGGGGAAGACGTACTCTCGATCCCTCAAGATCAAGCCAATGGAGGGGGATCTGGCCTTGACTCGTCTCCTGAACGAACAGTTTGGGCGGATCAAACTGTTCAACCCATTCTCGACACCCTCGAACGAGTGCAGGGTCTCGGGTATCGGTCCAATTGATGACGATGATGTCTGCCATCTGAATTTGATCGAAGAACATGGGGCTCGACTGGAGTCGAGGATTGGCGAAGTCCTTCGGATCGATCACGCAGAGGGTTGGGCCGAGTTCGAGAAGATGGCCAAAGTGCTCGCCGCGAAGTTGATCGATCATCGCGGCGGGATGACCAACTCCTGTCGGTTCGATGAGGAGCCGATGCGGTTTGGCAGTTCGAATCAACCGAGCCAGCAAGGGAGGCATCAGGAATGCCGTTGAACAGCACATGCAGCCCCCTCCCAGTTCGGCGATCTCAATCTCAGGATCCTGGCCTTCGTAGAGTACATGATCGACCGACACCATGCCGAATTCATTGACAAACACGGCCCAACGTTCTGCGTCGGGACGCTGTCGAATCAAGGCATTGATCGTCGTGGTCTTGCCAGTGCCAAGGAATCCCGTGATCAGGTTGGTCCGAATCCGTTGCAACTCAGCCATTGTGGTGTTGGTCCGGGTCTTTGGGGCGGACTCAAGCTTTTCAATCATCTTATGAAGATCTCAACATAATGTCATACGTATTGGACAATCAACAGAAGGCGCTGGTCAAGTGATCCGAGGCGATGGTACGGGGGTGGGGCTCGGCAGCTCGACCTGGCAAGGTTGTCAAAATGACGCAGATTGTCTGCGACCTGGGATCGGCCCAGGCAAGCGTTCCTGTTGATCCCGTGTGACCGAAGGTCTGATTGGAGCAGCCTTTTCCCCCAAGACTCGATCCAAGAGCGAAGCCGAGACCGCGAGGAGGATTCTCGTCTGCCCGTTGATTCTGGGTCATTGCACGAGCCGTTTCGGGACGGACCACCTTCCCCTCCTCAAGTAGGAATTCAGCCAGGAACCGTGCTACGTCGGGAGCCGAGGCGTGAGCCCCTCCCCAGGGGGCTCCCAGGCTTCGCCAGTAGACACTGTTCCAGTCCCAGCTGCGCGCTTTCGAATCACCCACGCCAGATTCTGGAGCCGCAAGTTCGGTTTGACACGGCGTCACGGCTTCGATCGGAAAGCGACCAAGCCCCAGGGACGAGTGCTTCATGCCGAGCGGCTGGAAGACGGTTTGATCCAGCAGAGTCGCGGTCTCGATCCCGCTGATGCGTCGAGCGATCTCGGTCGCCAGCAAGATTGCCATGCTCGAGTAGCCGTAACGCGTGCCAGGTTCGAAGAGGAGCGGGGTTCGGAGAGCCCTCTCGACGAACTCTTGTAGCGGGGCATGTCGGGCGCGGACGTCATTGTTTTCTGGAAGTTGATCGGGCAGTCCCGAGACGTGAGTCAGCAGATGGCGGATGGTAATCGTTTCCCGTCCTTGCCCAGAGAACTCCGGAAGGTACGTTCGAGCCGGGTCATCAAGAGAAAACGCCCCCTGGTCAAAGAGCGTCATGACCGCAGCCACCGCGATGGGCTTCGAGATCGAGCCCAGGAGGAACAGATCGTTGACGGACTGGGCCGTCCCGAAGTGACGGAGGAACTGCTCTTCGTGCTGGCAGACACAGAGGGTTGCTGCACTTACCTGCCCACTTGCAGTTGCCTGAGCCAGCACTTCCGCAGCGGCCTCGCGTGGGTCAGTATTCGCCTGGATTGTGGTGAGGAGCGGGAGCCCCCATGCGGCCAGCCCACCGGTCTGGAGAAGCGATCGACGTGTTACCATGGAACTCATCTCGCAGGCATCATGAAAATGATTTTGCTCTTGGTTGGGTCTCGTGTCTGTTCCGAGAAGCACGAGTCAGTCAGAGTCACACAACGGACCAAGACAGAGCCTTGAGCAAATTGAATCAGAAAGTGAATTTTCTAATAGAATCAGACATCTCCGAGTTAAAAAACCCTTTGTTTTTATGAATTTTGCAACCGTTCACCGCATTGATTCAGAATTTGGAAGGCAACCTGATTGGGGTGGTAACCGCCGGGAAGCCGGACCAGAAGTTTCCCGAGTCGATCACAAAGGTTCTTTACTTCGCTGAACGCGTGACTTGACCATCGAATGGCAAAGAGCACCAGAACGACCTCCGGACGTGAGCTCACTGGTTCGAAGGTCGCAACGGACTGGTGCTCTCGTGTTTCGATCCAGACCAATTCGTCGAGACCGAGCCCCGAAACCAGAGCGTTCTGTGCCTCAGGACGCCGATCACCTCCGATCAACACGATCGAACGCCCCGCGAGCAATCGACCGACTTCGGCAATCTCGCCTGTGGGTTTCGGAATGTGATGCGATGGACTGGAATCGTCCACACACGCCGGATAACGGTCGATTTCCCGGAGATCGAGACGGAATCCTGAAGGTAGGTGTGCCTGTTCGGGAAGCTCATCAATGATGGGCACAAGCAACTCGCGAATCGCTCGGTCACTCGGTGGGACTTCGGATTTGACTAGCTCGGTGACGATATTGATCAACACCTGCCACTCCTCCTCCTCACTTCCCTCACAGCGATTGGTTTCCTAAAGATGGCCAAGCTCTGCAAGGTGGGTCTGTTTTCTAAGGGCCATGCCTCCCGAACGTGATCGAGTTGGAATGCGATCAAGTCGTGCCGGCCAATCAAAGGGATCAGCACAGTCGTCAGCTCTCATCTAGTGTTTGAGGAAGACTCGATGCCGGGCGGCAAGCATGCGGAGCAGCTCGAAGATTGCAATCTGATCGGAATCTTCAGGCCTTTGAAGACGAGTCATGGCTTCTCGGAGGGCCGATTGCGCCTCGACAAGGAAGGGTGATGCTTCTTCGAGGCATCCACGATGTTCCCCAGCTTCCTGCACCAGCGCACAGGACGCCGACAATACCTCGTAACACCCTGCGAGTTCCTCAAGCAGAGTGATGCCCTGCAATACGGAGTCTGAAGCCGCATCACTCCAGTAGGAACAATCAATGTGACGATCCTCCCAGGCTTCGAACTCGGAGTCGGAGGGTGGATCGTTCCGTGGCGAATCGGTCAGGGAGTCGGCCTGACGGCGTCGAAGTGCAGCGCGTCGGGCTGCCTCGGCTTTCGCTCGGCAGCGATGCTGGAGCTCGGTCAGGTCGGCATCAGGACTCCTCGGAGCGAACGAAGTCGGCGACCGTTCTGAGGAGGACACACGCCCCCCACCAAAGGTCAACTCATGCAATGAATCGTCCGGCTTGTTTATCCGCGAATCTTGAGGTGGTGTGGCCAAGGCATGGCCTCCTTCCTAAACTGCTCCGCTCGCCTTGCGTTCGAGCATATCGAGGAGTTGACCCCCTGTGCAGCCTCCTCTCAAGTCTCCCAGGCGAACAACCTGCGGCGATTGCGAGAAATCGCTAACGTGATTGACAGATCTGCTGCTTCCTGAACGTCAGTCAGTTCACCACCGATCTGATTTCCCGGAAAGCATTGAGTGGTCGCATCAGAGCCCTCCTCACGACAATGAGGATACCCTGCTCTCTCCAAGAAATGGGACGTTCTCCCGAACTGACGTCCCTTGGTAGTGTGCTCAACGACAAGGACGTTCATTTCTTGGTGTCGAGCCGTCAAGACGATCATTCAGAACGCCCTACTCAAGAGTTGCATCGAGCTCAACTTGTTTCTTGGGATTCGTCGGCACGGCGAGTACTCAGGATGCAGGACGAATGCATGACTGGAGACTTCCGCTGAGCAATACCGCACTCCCACCCACGCAAGCGCCTGCTCTCTCTCTGGAGTTCGCTTCCAAGGAATTGTCTTCGACAGAATTACGTTTCCGTAAGGAATGTGTTCGTTGCAGCACAGGTTTACTCTGGCAAGACCGAGACGCAGGTTTCCTGGATTCGGGAGGGGCGTCGACTGTTGGCGACTCAGTTGTTCTTGAGCTGTTCCTCGATTTCGAACGAGTGGAGACAGGGGACGTTGCTCAGGCACCATGCGCTTCGTTCAGAGCTTAGGACCACCTCGTCAAGATCTCGATGATGGACAAACGGGTTCAGTGGTCCTGAGAGGGAGAGTTGCAGAGCGAGTTGACCGCGATCCTCGTCAATGACGCCGCAGAGGTGGACCGCAGAGAAACCCGCAGGCCTCCCTTGTCGGACCAAGTCGCCAGAATACAATCGCTTGCATGATCGGAACTCCTTCTAAGAACTTGGTTTTGAGCAATGTATGTTTCGAGTCCAGCGCAACGTCTGCGACTGGAAATCGCGCCGTCCGCCCCTCTGCCCCGAGTGGTTCGCATGATGATTGAGTCTTCAGCGAACCGTCGGTTCGTTGTCTGCCGAGGAGGGAGTCCATGGACCCGGATCAGGAATTGAGGGGATTCGAGGGCGTTTGCCGGCTCTTTCCGTTGCCGGAAGTCGTCTTGTTCCCGCATTGCGTTCTCCCGTTGCACATTTTTGAACCACGATATCGTGAGATGACCGAGGATGCTTTGGCAGGCGACCGACTGATTGCCATGGTAAAGCTCCAAGATGGTGTCGATTGGAATGTCGAAGAAGATCCTCCCATCGAATCGGTCGCGTGTCTGGGGAAGATTTTCGATCATCGCCGGCTTGCCGACGGGCGTTACAATCTGTTACTGGTCGGCATGAAACGTGTTCGACTTCTTCACGAACTCCCCAAAGATCGATTGTTCCGTCGCGCCCAGGCAGAGCTTCTTGATGATGAGTATCCTGACGAGCCGCTCGATTCGCTCCGAGACGAACTGGTCGATCAGTTTCGGAACCTTTGCTCCCGGGAAGGCCGAGTGGAGCCTGAGATTGCCAGGCTTCTGGATAAGCCCATCCCCCTCGGTGTTCTCGTCGATTTGCTCGGTCATTACCTGGGCCTGCCCGGATCGGTGAAGCAGGCGTTCTTGAATGAATCGCGAGTCGAGGATCGGGTGCAGTCGCTGATCGGAATCTTGCGAGTCCATCTCAGCGCGACCAACGAGGATCGCGATGAGAGCGATTCAGGGTTTCCTCCACCATTTAGCCTTAATTAATGGAAGATTTCCGTCTCCTGCTCCTCCGCAATCGGGGATCGAGTCTTCGATTGGTCTCTCTGGTCCTCGGGTCATCTTCCGGGTTGAGCAACCCTCGAGTTAGGACCCCCCTGTCCGAGTTGTTGAGACGACGTCATGAATGAGTTCCTTTCCGATCTCTCCGACGATCGGGAGCCGAGTTCGACTGATACGTTCGAGGTCGATCTTGAACGGATTCGGAGGGCGGTCCGTGAAATTCTGATCGCGGTGGGTGAAGACCCGGATCGGGAGGGACTGCTCGAAACTCCCGATCGCGTTGCTCGCATGTATGCGGAGGTCTTCCGAGGACTTCATCAGGATCCTCGCGTCCACCTCACGAAGCGGTTTACTCAGAAATACGATGAGATGGTCACCGTCCGTGACATCACGTACTCCAGCTTCTGCGAGCATCATCTCTTGCCGTTCTCTGGCAAGGCGCACGTGGCCTATTTGCCCTCGGGCAAGGTCGTCGGTCTCTCCAAGATTCCGAGAATCGTCGATGTGCTTTCGAGGCGTCCCCAGGTTCAGGAAAAGTTAACGGAACAAATAGCGGACATTCTCATGGAAGAACTGGATGTCCTTGGTGTCGCAGTCGTTATGGAAGGAACCCACAGCTGCATGACCGTCCGAGGCGTGCAGAAGCCTGGAAGCACTTACATTACCAGCGCCATGCGGGGAGCGTTCCGAGAGAATGTTGCAACGCGCATGGAGGTTCTCTCATTGATCCACGGTGGGAGTCGAGGGATTTAAGCCGATCCACATTCTCGACCACTACGTTTCTCGACGCAGTACGGTATGATGGATTGGTCGTCTGAGTTGCACTCTGGGAGTCCTCATCGAATCCCGCCGCGACCCCGATCCGCGCAGCCTTCGTTTCTCCGAGAGGGATGAGGGGGCTTCGTGGTCCTGCTCGATGGTGTCGCGATCGAGTGCATCGTTCCTCCTCCGTCCGGAGAGTTGTCACGCTTGTGGATGAAATCAGGGCTCGGGTTTATGACGATCTTCGGGGGCTGATCTCCGGATCGCTCTTTTTCGATCCGGTGTCCCGATCCCCTTATCGCAGAGACGGGAGCCTGTTTGAGGTTGATCCTCTTGGCGTGGTTGCTCCCAGCTCACACGATGACGTTGTAGCACTGGTCCGTTATGCCGCTTCTGAAGGCATTCCGATTCATGCGCGAGGCGCCGGTACAAATCTCTTCGGAGCGGCGATCGGTCCAGGACTGATTGTCGACTTCAGTTGCGAGCTACGTCGGATCGTCTCGATTGGCGAATCGAGCGTGACTGTCCAGCCCGGCGTTATTCTCGATGAAATCAACGCGCAGTTGACACCCCTGGGACGACGCCTTTGGCCTGATCCTTCAGGGGCTTGGAGCCGGACCCTTGGTGGTCTGATCGCGGTTGGTGGTCGAGGACCCCGGTCCCTTCGCTATGGTTCGCTCTCCAGGTCGCTCGTCCGAGCTCGAGTCGTCTTCTCCAATGGCGAGTCGGGTGAACTTGCCTCGGAGCCGATCCTGGAGGCCGACCCCAGTGCAATGGACGAGCCTTTCGATCGGACGCTTCGGCGGCGGATGGCAACCCTCCTGAATTGGCAGTCATCGACTTCGTCTCGTGGACTACTGTCCGCGAATGACCCGTTCCAGGCCATCCGTGGCCAAGGCAGATTGCACCTTCAGCGCGTCCTGGATCGATCATTTGGTGCGCTGGGCTTGATGACCGAGTTGACACTGCAAACCAGCACGATCCCAGCTGGCCAACGGGTCCTGATCCTTCCCTTCTCTCGCCTTTCCGAAGCTGCGGCAGCCATACCCGACTGCCTTCGAGAAGGCCCCTCACGATGTGAGCTCTTCGACTGGCGAATGCTCCGACTTGCTCGAGAACACGACCCGTTCTGGGAGGGAGCCGTACCGGCGACGGCCGAGGCCGCCTTGATCGTCGAGTTTCTTGGTGACGATCCTTCGGTTCCCGCCAGTCAAGCCCGGGCATTGGTCCACCGGTTGGCTCGTAACCCCTCTCGACTGAATCCGGTCATCGAGATGGCCAAGGGCTCCGACTGTGAGCGGGCCTTGAACTTGCGACAGGCCGTCGAACCGCGACTGATGACGATGAAAGGACGGGCTCGTCCCACCGCTCTCGTCCCAGCTCTGGATATTCCGCCTGAATCCTGGCGTGACCTTGTTCAGCAGCTCCAGCATGTTTTTCGATCGCTCGATTTCAACTGGACACTTCACGGGTGTGTCGGTTCTGGAGAGGTCCGCGTTCGGCCTTTCCTGGATCTCAGTGACCCTTACTGTCGGGGCCGGATGCAACCGTTGGTGGACGCGATCATTGAGGCGGCGGAGAGCGTCGGAGGACGAGCGACTCGTCCAAGCGGCTGGGGATTCGCTTCTCCCCGAGGACCCAGCCGAAGCGACCAGGTGGCCGCTGGGTTTCGGTCCTTGAAATCCCTGCTCGATCCGATCGACTGCCTCAATCCCGGCATCCTGGAAGATGATTCCCCTCGGGTCGAACAACGACCGATCCGAGCGTCGATACCGACAGCAGCCAGCAGCTCCGGTAGCCTTCCAATTATTGAACCTCGGTTGCAATGGCAGGATCGAGGACCTCTCGAACACGCAATGGATTGCAACGGCTGTGGTGGGTGCCGGTCGTTCGACCCAATGCTCCGTATTTGTCCCAGCTTTCGGGCCTCTCGACGTGAAGCGGAGAGCCCCCGAGCCATGGTCGGCCTGATCCGTGATCTCGCAGCGGGTCGGCTCGATCCCTCGATCTGGGGAAGCGAGGCAGCCCGGAAAGCTGCGGAGCATTGTGTTCATTGCCGTCTTTGCGAGCAGGAATGCCCCTCGGGGATTGATGTGTCATCGATGATGCTCGAAGTCAAGGCTGCTTATGCCGAGATTCACGGACTCAATCCCTCGGAATGGTTTCTCTCCCGAATCGAGCTTTGGTCTCGGCTCGCCAGCCGGGTGCCGGCGTTCTATAACCGGATGATCGGGAGCCGATCAGCCCGCTGGTTGCTTGACCGGATGGTCGGTCTCTCGAAGGATCGATGCCTCCCGAAAGCGAGCCGAACCTCTTTTGTCCGAAAAGCCGAGAAAGTGGGCCTCGGAGAACCGGTGGGAAACCGCTCAGGTCCACGAGTCGTCTACTTTCTCGATATCGTGGCGAATTACTACGATCATGCCATTGCCGAAGGCGTCATTGCAGTGCTTCGCCATTGCGGTGTTCAGGTTTACGTTCCAAAGCGGCAACTCGGCTGTGGCATGCCCGCAATGGTCGCGGGTGATCTCGATGCCGCCCGAGAAGCAGCTCTGGCGAATCTTCGAACGCTCGGCAGCGCCGTTCGAGAAGGACACACCGTCGTCTGTTCCGAACCGACTGCGACCCTGATGCTTCGTCGGGAATACCTGAAACTGACCGACGATCTGGACGCCAAACTCGTTGCTGCCAACACGATGGACGTGGGTCACTACCTGCACGGGCTTCGATCACGCGGCCTGTTGCCCCGTCCGCACGTGCCGATTCATGCCAAGGTTGGCTATCATCTGCCGTGCCACCTTCGAACCCTGAACATTGGTATGCCTTCGTTTGATCTGCTTCGACAAATTCCTGAGCTGGACGTCGAGCACCTTGATCGGGGATGTTCCGGAATGGCAGGCACTTATGGCATGGCCCGCACCCATTTTCGATCATCCTTGCGCTCGGGGCGTGGCCTCCGTCATCGACTCCGAGACCCCGACCTCGAACTGGCCAGTGCCGAATGTTCGACCTGTCGGATGCAAATGGAACAGGGCAATCGGAAGCGATCGTTTCACCCGATTACCCTGCTCGCGATGAGCTATGGGTTGCTTCCCGGTCAGATGCGGACGCTTAGAGAACCTCGTGACCGTCGCTTTGCCCTGGGATAAGCGAAGGGATGCAGTTGCACCATGGCTTGGTCGAGGTTTGACAGCCGCTTCCCCAAGGCTTCACCTTGACGTGATGAGCGTGGACCGATATTGTCCGACCGATCTTCACGTCTCGCATCCTCTCGAGGTCTGCTCTTCCCGTCTGACGACCTCTTCGACGCGACTCCTCTTCGATGTGCCGGGCCGAGCGATCTCCAAAGGATCGAGGCGACCAATGCCGGCTCGGAGGGTCTGGCCGGGTGTTGTGATGCTTCGCCGAGGGATTGGCGAGGGGTCCGCTCGGAAGTCCTGACTGAGCCCGGTTCTCGGGTCGAGAGAGGAGTGTAGCCGTGCAGGGTCGCCACCAGAGCTGCGATCGGCGCCGGATCGGCGTATGGGCCCTGATTGTGCCCCTCGCCGTCATGGCCTGCGATCGAGTCCGGGCTCAGGATGACCCAGGTGCTATTCCGATTGCCAATCGCGAACCGATTGTTCTGGCCGCTGATCGGATCGTGACGTGGGACGAGGAATCAACGCGATGGGTCCGCCTCATCGGTCGAGCCGCCGTCTTCCAGGGGGCCAGCGGGCATCGGGCGAACGATGCCGTGATCCGCATCGAATCGCTCCCTGACCCAATCGGTGAGCGCTACCGTGTTCATGTCTATGCTCAGGGAAAACCTGATCTGAGTCCTTCGGGTACCGCCTCTCCCCCGTCTCCGCACCGGTCGGTGCTGGAAACGCGAACCGTCCAGATCCGCGAGCCGTTCACCGGGGTCCCGATTGTCTCGATCCGTCAGATTCCACCCGCGGACGCATTCTTCCTCCACGCTCGATCGGTGCTGGCTCCGAATCCGGAGCCGACTCAGACAGGCGTTCTTGCGACCCGTTTTGAGGAGCTTGAAGTTCCGGAAATCGGAACGCCCCCCCTCCCGGTTCCTCCCTCGGAACCGGATGAGCAGGTGCAACCCGTTTCCCTATTTCAGATCCGACCCGACACCGTCCCGAACGATCCGTCGCCAGCTCCCCGTCGTTCTCCATCGGTTGTTGAGGTCCCTCCCCCTCCCCCAGGACCCGCGGTGAATTCTCCGTTCCGTAATCCCGCGGCCACCCAGTTTCGCCAAGGGGATGATGCGGAACCCGAGTTTCCGGAAGCGACCCTGCCCGAGATCCCGCTCTTACCCGAGATTGATCTCGATATGGGAGGATCGGCAGACATTCCCGAGATTCTGCCTCTCCCGGACAAGGAATGGGAAGACGAGGTCCGCGGTGGTCAGACCAATGGCGATCCAATTTCCATCATGCCGCTCGCACCAGGATCGCAACGTGTTGTCAATATTTATCCCTTGAACCCAACGCTGACCAAATTTCGTCGTCTGGCTCGTACGAGCGACGGCACAGAGACCTACATCGCAACGGGTGGTGTCCAGATTGTCGTCGATGATCCTGAGATGGGACTTGTCGACATCACAGCAAAGGAAGCTGTGATCTGGACCCGTAGCAGCATGGGGCGTGGTCTTGATCTGGGAACCTCAACCCAGTCCGTTGAAGATCCCCTGGAAGTCTATCTCGAAGGAGACGTCGAGCTTCGGCGTGACGAGCGTGAATTCGCGGGAGAGGATGATCAGGTCCGCTACCAAGCCAAACGGTTCTATGCCGACCTGAAGACCGAACGGTTTCTAGCCCTCGATGCTGAGCTAGAGCAATATGCCCCCGGCTTTCTGACCCCCTTACGAACGATGGCCGATTCGATCGCCCAGTTTCGGGAGGTGGGCCGAGGCCCCGATGGTCAGCCGGTTCTCGGCTTGCCAACCATTCAGGCTCGGAATGCCGTGACCACCGGCAGTCCGTTTGCCAATCCCGGGTATCGATTCACGAGCAGTGTCGTTGACATGTTCAAACTTGCACCCGACGAGCGACGGGGGCCATTCCGCAGACGCCTGCTCAACCCGGTCGATTCACCCACCGACTCCGACGTGTTCTTGATCGACGCGCGAAACAATACTTTTTTCCTTGGGCCAGTGCCGTTCTTCTACTGGCCCCGATTTCTGTCGACGACCGAGGATATTAACCCCCCGCTCCAGCAGATCTCTTTCCGTGCCAACAACTTGTTCGGACAAATGGTCTTAACCGATTGGGACGGCTTCCGATTGCTGGGACTCAGACAGCCGAAATGGGTGGATAACTGGAATCTCGACATCGACTACCTCAGCGACCGAGGACCCGCGCTCGGAAGTGAGTTCGGTTACTTCGGCGATGATCTCTCAACAGAACTGTTCGGGACCGATCTCTTTCCCAATATCGATACCAACTACTTTGGCTATCTCGACCTCTGGGGGATCTACGATCGGGGGATCGACAACCTCGGTGGTGGGCCAGCCATCGTGACCAACGGTCCTCCTCTGTTTGTTGCCTTCCGCAACGGAGTGCCCCCGTTTCAGGATTTCCGTGGACGGGTTCTCTACCGCCACATGCAATCATTTCTGGCCAAGGATGCCGATCCGCTTGATGACTTTCGCGTTCAGCTTGAAGCAGCATACATCTCGGACCGCCACTTTCTTGAACAATACTTCAAAAGACTTTTTGACTCAGGTCTGGATCAGCGTACCCGCGTCTACGGAATTCGCCAGTGGCGTAATCAGGCCATTACCGCGACGGCGGAGGCGATGCCTCTCGACTGGTTCACTCAGTCACAATGGTACCCCAAGGTTGAGTACTTTCGTCTTGGTGACGCACCACTCGGACTGGGTCGGTTCTTCACCTACTACCAGCGAACCGGGGTCAGCTACGCGAACACCCACACTGCCGCCGAGGTGAACAATCCGGGGATCTTCTTCGGGTTTCTGCCCTTCGACCCAACAACCTCGACGAGTGGTCCCTTCCGGACCGGGCGACTGTACACCAATCATCAAATCGACTTACCTCTCCAGTTCCAGGCTATCCGGGTCACACCGTATGTTCAGGGGCAGTTGATCGGGTGGGACAATCAATACACGAATCCACTGCCAGCGCTTGGATATGATCCTTCACTGGCAGTCCAGGATTATATCCGAGGTCCCCAGGGCTCGATGATTGGCCGAGCCTGGGGTGCTTATGGCGCACGGGCTGATCTCTCGTTTTATCGCGTTTTCTCGGACGTCGAAAACGACCTGTTCAACCTCCACGGCTTGATGCACAAGGTCGTCCTGTATGCAGACTACCGCAACGCATACTCCACCTTGGGGCTCAATCGCATCGGGGTTCAGGAAGAGTTGGACGACAATACCTACGAACTCGTTCGGCGGTACTTCGCGTTGAACGAGTACGGCACAGGTGTTCTCCCTGCTCAATACAATCCCTTGTTACTGTCACTTCGTCGCACATCTTCACCGATTACAGGGTCGGTCGATGTCCAGGACACCATTCAAACCGTTCGACTGGGCACCTTACAGCGTCTTCAAACAAAACGAGGTCCGATTGATGATCGCAGAATCATCGATTTCATGACGCTCGACCTGTCGACCTTCTATTATCCAGAGGCACAGCGAGACAATTTTGGGGTCCCGTTTGGTCAAACTCAGTACCAGTATGAATGGTTCCTGGGCGATCGAACGAGCATCGTGTCTTCCGGGTGGTTCGATTACTTCGACATCGTTGGTGACCCACGGTCCCCGAACAACAATACCGATGGCATCAGTGTATTCACTGCAGGGGTGAACATTAGCCGTCCACCCCGAGGGACCATGTTCCTGGCCTACTCCATTCTCAACACTGGTCCGATCAGAACCTCCGCGCTCAATACAAGCTTCGGATACTGGATGAGTCCCAAATGGTACGGAACCTTCGGTGGACTCTACGATTTTGGGGAAGGGATGCTCCTCTCGACCACCTTCTCCCTCACGCGAATTGGCGCAGACTTTCTCACCACAGTGGGCTTCAACTACACGCCGCTGCAAGACAATTACTCTTTCGTGTTTGAAATGGTGCCTCGGTTCAGCCCGAGAACTCGAATCGGCTCGGCCGCTGGGGTACCGTTCCGACCCGACCTTCGGTTCGCACCAATCCAATGAGCAAACCGCATCTATTCCTGACCGGAAACCCACATGATGACGGGGCGATGGAATCCGAGCCGCGCGAGCAAAACATGGAGCAGGATTTTTCTGGCTCAGCCAGCGATCCTCAGATCCTGACCGAACCAAGGCATGCGACCACTCGCTTGAAGTTCGATGAAGGAGCCCGTGGAATTAAGCTGGCAATCAGGTCTGAATCCGGCTTTTTTGCCCATGCGTACCGAGGACTTCTCATCGCCATCTGTGCAGTCATTCTGGGCGTTTCGTCTACCGGATGGTGTTTTCTGATTGTCTCAGCAGCGTTGGTGCTTGTGGCCGAAACGTTCCGATGTGCCATTCTCGCGACACTTGACCTCCTTGTCGAACCAGGAGATCCCCGAGTACGAAATGCTCGGGAAATCGCTTCGGGAGGCTTGCTCTTTGCTTCGATCACCTCCGGATGTCTCACGGTGATGGTGCTTTCGGCAAAGCTGAGCGAGATGCTTGGTTGGTAACTGAGAGAGGACGAGCAATATCATGCCCATGATCAATCCTGAGCCGCTGTTCCAGGTCTGAAGGAGGTCCGACGCGACTCACAATTCTCCGGAATTTCCCGGTCTTCGGATCAGGACCAAGCCGATCGACCACCTCGGTTCTGATCGAGACAATGTCTCGGAAACGATACATCTCCAGTTGCCGGTGCAACACACGCTGAAGATGGGGCTCGTCAAGCGAGGCGCCTGGAAGCACTTCAATTCGTACGAGAAACCGGTTCCGATCCTCCTGGGTGACTTGCCACTCTCGAACCTCACGAGCATAATCAAACGCGTTTTTGAACACACTTGAAATCAATTGACGATAATGCGCTCCGTCTTGAATCCAGAAGGTGTCGGCTGTTCGTCCGTCGATGCGCTCGACCCGAGGGAGGCGGCTCCCACACCGACAAGGCTCGGTCGCCATCGTGACTACATCCCCGACCTCGTAGCGAAGAAAGGGAAGCGTGCGATTGGCTAGATTGGTAATAAACACCTTGGACCCTGGTGTTCCCGCAGGGACTGGGCGATTCTCAGCGTCAACGACTTCGAGAATCGCCCAATCACTGTTTACATGAGCTCCAGAGTCGGTGGAACAGCCATTGCTGAGAAATGTACACTCTCCGGTTGCATAGTTGTTCATGACATGGCAACCGAACGCTGATTCGATCCGCAACCTGGCCCGATCGGTCAGCACTTCACTGTTGTTCACAACCTGCTGAAGTTCGGGGGCGAGCCGAAGTTGCCCGCCCTCGGCCTTGAGCGAAAGTTCCTCCAGAACACCGGCATAGCCGGTCAGGATACTGGGACGGAACGTGTTGAGCCGATCAATCACGTCAGGATCGGTCTGTGAAAGCCAAAGGACCTTCATAAAGATTCGAGCAGCCGGGGGGATCGACTCGAAAACGGTCGCCGAGGGATAAAAGCCTCGCTTCAAGGTCACGATGGCAAGCCGAGCCGGAGAGATCAATCGTCGAGCAGCCTCGATCGGAGTCGCTTTTCGAGCGTTTCCTCGGGTCATTTGCAGCCCGAACATCAACTCGGCGAGTCTTCGGTCCTGCAAGATCAGCATCGGCTGACCCTGGCTCCCCGAGGTGTGGCTCGCGATATAGCGCCCAAGGAAGGGCGACCCCTCGTTGGCCGGGTTATCCAGAAAACGTTCAAGATCGGCCCGGCGAATGTTCGGGTCCGTCACTACCTGATCAAAGTGTGCCATCAGCTCCGATTTACTCGTCGGCTCAAGGGTCTCCAGACGAACATTCCTCGGATCGATTCCCTGATACTTCCTACGATAGAACGCGGAATGCTTCATCGCGTAAGAGACAATCGATTGAAGGCGGCGCCGCTGAAGTTCGATCACCTGATTCTCGGGGAGCCTGGGAATGCGGTTCAGCATGAGTGATCGTACAGTGAATCGAATCATGGCCTTTCCCTCACCATTTCCGTTCCCAGTTTCCGAATCCAGGACTCCCCCTGACCGCCTCCATCGAATCGAAGCACCTCCCTCTGACTTCGGACGATGGTCGTTTACGCAGTCATCTCGTCCGGAGTGGAAATGCTTCCGCTGAGACGACGGGTTAAGAACACCAATCGTTCCTTCAATCATCGGCACAATGGCGAAGAAACTCGATGAGGCGATCGTTGATCCCAATTCCTGCCAGTATCTTCGGAAATCGCAGTGAGGAGAGGATATGCCGCCGAATCGCCCTTGGCCGGAAGCTCGGCAGTGAGTACGCTATCGAGCACCTGCCCCCGAAGAGAACGCAAGGGATTGGTCCCTGCTCTTGAATGGACGACGGCGACAATGCACATCATCGATATCCTGGACCAGCACCAGACCACCTTTAGTTTCGAGTTCTTTCCTCCGAAAACCACCAAGGCCTCGGAAGAACTCTTTCAGACCATCAGTCAGCTCCAAGAGTTGCAACCCTCGTTTGTTTCGGTCACCTATGGGGCCGGTGGCACAACTCGGGATCGGACACATGAGCTGATCGTTCGCATCCAGAATGAGACGAACCTGACCGCCGTGTCTCATCTCACCTCCGTCTGCCACACCCGAGACGAATTGAGGGCGATCCTCGACCGTTACGCTGTCTCTGGCATCGAAAACATTCTGGCCCTTCGCGGCGATCCTCCCCGCGATCAATCAGGCTATGATCGCTCGAACGACGCTTTCCAATATGCCGAGGAACTTGTTCGATTTATAGCCAGTCACCCGAACCCGCCCAACCCTCGCGGATTCGGAATCGGGGTCGCTGGGTTTCCGGAAGGTCACCCTTGCACTCCGAATCGCCTTCACGAACTTGATTACTTGAAGCGAAAAGTCGACGGAGGCGCTCAGTACATCTGCACGCAACTCTTCTTCGACAATCGTGATTTTTTTGATTTTCGAGAACGTTGCGAGATGGCAGGCATCAGCGTGCCAATCATCGCGGGAATCATGCCGATCACGTCCCGACAGGGAATGGTTCGGATGGCCGACCTGGCTCTCGGTGCGAGGTTTCCTGCTCGCTTAATCCGAGCAATCGAGCGATGTGCGCCCGATTACACAAATGAGCAAGTCTCCAAGGTCGGGATTCACTGGGCAACGGAACAGTGCCGCGACCTGCTCGATGCTCACGTTCGAGGGATCCACTTTTACACACTGAACAAAAGCGACGCGACGCGACAGATCTACCAAAATCTTGGAGTGAAAGACTCGATTGCCCTCCGCAGTTCCGTGACCTGATCAATTTCGACCCTCTCTGACTCCTTGATCAGGCAACCCCCATTCTGCTCCTCTGCCTCAACGCCCCTTGAATGCCACTGCTTCGGATTGCCTCCAGCGAAATCCTTTCGTAAGCGAGAATCATCTCTTCGAACCGACGAGTTCGGGTCGTCGCTCCCTGCCCACGTCTCAGGTCCGTGGAGTCGAGGACCGACTCGATGCGAAGCCGCAAGGTTTCTGGGTGGGTCGCATCAAACAGCAGGATGGTTGGATCAGACCGCACGTACTCGTCAGTTCCGATCACGTCAGTCTGGACCAAGGGCTTTTGAAGATCGTGTTTGAGTGAATATATCTCTGGATTCAGGTCTCGTCTTGCCACGTTCACCAGGAGATCAGTTACCGCCAGCGCTTCACTCACGTCTCTCTCATCGTTCATGGAAACGAATCGAACGCGATGGTCCAACGTGCGAACTAGATCATTCCGATCGAGCCATTGACCCAGTTCGGGATCGCCAAGAACTTGAGCAACCACATCCCGACCTGAGTGAACCAGAATCGCGAATTGGTCGAGGAAGATGCCAATATCATCCTCAATGGCATTGTGCAGACAGCTCAACACCACGGTCGAGGAGGCTAGCCCCAGTCGATCTCGTACGCCTTGTGGCTCCGGATATCCTGAACAAGGTTGTCCAGACTCAAGCACAACGTCAAAATTCCAAGTTGACTCGATGGGGGCGAACCAATTGCGCACCTGTTGAGCAGGGAACACCACACGAGAGGCTTCAGAAAAGGCGAGAATCGTTGCGCGTGCTGCATCTTCATCTCGCGAATGGAATGCATCTCGAAAATCGACCGCCTCACGAATACTCCAGATCGAGGGAATGCCTGCAAGACTCGCCGCGCGAAGGCTTGAGACGCAATTGAGCCCGACCACATGAATCAAATCGTACTCGCGACTCAAGAAACGGTCGGCGATGATCCGGACATGTTCCGCCATGTCTCCGCTGTCGTGACGCGGTAATGTTGAAACGGGTATGCCTGACTCCCGAAGGAGTGTCCCCATCGCTCCCTCGAATCGGCAGCTGACTTCCGGAACGATGTTCCCTCGCTCTCGGTACCCTTCAATGAGGTTCTTCACAAACCGCGAGGCACCACGTCCGTCGAGTCTCTCGAGATCCACAAGAACGCGAATCGGATGATCTCTCATGGGTAATGGTGCTCCCGGAGAGCGTGTGCTGATTCCTGGACGATGATCATCCCGCATCAGTGCCGGATGATGATAAGGGTCGGCCCGATGTCCCCATCGTTCCAGATACCGCTCCTGTTCCTTGAGGTCCAACGCGAAACCTCGCGACGCTCCTTCAAAATGAAGAAGTTCTGCTCTCGGCGCAAATACGCATCGCAGCCCCATCTCCCCAAGCCTCAAGCATAGATCAACGTCGTTGAACCCAACAGCAAACCGGTTTTCATCGAATCCACCAACATCCAGATACGCCTTTCTTCTCACAAGAAGGCACGCTGCCGTGACGGCGCTCACGTTTCGTACCACGCGGTCAAGACACTGCAAATCGAGATACCACCAGGGTAGCCCTTTGAAGAGGTGACCGGGACCGCCGTCGAACAGGTCCGTCACGATCCCCGCATGCTGAATTCGACCATCGGGATAGAGCAAACGTCCTCCCACTGCGCCGACTCCAGACATCTGGCCATATCCGACCAGTTGACTGAGCCATTCGGAACGCACGACTTCCGTGTCGTTATTAAGAAGCACAAGAAATTCAACGGAATCGTTTAACTGTTGAATCGCCTGATTATGAATGCGAGCATAACTGAACCCATGTTCGTCATTCTCGACTCGGATCACCCGACATCGCGGTTCAATATTCGCGAAGTATGCGAGTGTTTCGTCCTCCTGACTCCCGTTATCGATGACGACGATCTCGTAATCCCGATAGCTCGTCCGACTCAGGATGGAATGCACACACCTTTGGAGCAGGTCCACCCGGTCGCGAGTCGGGATCAAGATTGCAACCTTCGGGCCTCGATCGGGAAAATCCAGTTCAAAGGCTGGGAATCGTGATTGAGACGCCCATAAGGGTTGCGCGACTCGAGCGTCGATTCTCCGACGTTCGATCGCCTTGGTGAGGGCCAGGGCAGATGCTCGAATGGTCTCAGTTGAGCAGGAGTCAACCGGATCGTCGTTCGCTCGATCGGCAGGAACGGAAACCAGAACCCGAGGCACCCTCATAATGTGGTCTGTTTGTTCCGCAATGCGAAGGACCAGATCATAGGGCCAGGCCCGTCCGAACTCTGGTCGTATTCCGCCGACCGTTTCAAACATCGATCGGCGAACTGCGAAGGTACGACCGATCGCGTGATACGCGAGCATCAGCTCAGGAGACCAGCAGGGCCTGAACCGTGGATCGAAGCGCTCGCCGTTCCGATCGATTCGGTCTTCATCCGCATAAATCAGGTCGGGAGGCTTTGGAGTCGCGGCAACGGCTCGAGCAAACTCCAGAAGCGCCTCCTCCGCCAGACGAGCATCATCGTTGAGAAAGACAATGTAATCCCCCGAGCATTGTTCCGAGGCCGCTCGGAGGGCTTCGAGTCCTTGTTGAGATTCCAGAATTCTGCTCGTTCGACCACCAGTGATCTTTTCGGTCGCCTCGGAGCCTCCAACCAGTAGGATATCCCGATCTGGATAGATTTGGTGACGAAGCGAGGCAACCGTTTCTCGGGAGCGACGGAGATCAGCGTGATCCTGTGCGACAATGACTGAAAATCTGGGCCGAGTTTCAAGTTGGTGCAACAGGGCAAGCTGTTCTACTGTGTTTGTGGTGTGATTCCGAAGCCATTGGTCGTACGGGTCGCGCCGCGGAGGAATCCATCGGAGAAGATCATTGCGATCGCGCATCAACGCGGGGCGTCCAGCCACTTCCCCTGGAGTACCCTCCCCCGTCGACAGGGGGGCTGATCCCTCCTGGTCAGTCATTACCGCAATCGATGAGTCGCCCGTGGTCAACTCGTCCGCAGCAGGAGTGCCAGGCAATCCAATTCGTTGTCGCAGTCTGTTCGACAACTTCCCAGTTAATCTTAGGCGCTTTTGAAATGCCCGAACCGCTCGTCCAATGCACCGTCTGCCCCTCATCACGGCATCTTGAATCGATGCTTTCCGAAGGGAGGCCAACTCGGCCTCGACCCTCTGCAAGTTCTCCGATGCTCCTTTGGCCATTTCAGCCAATTCGTTGATACGTTGATTGCGTGATTCTACTTCGGACTCGAGCCAGATCGCATACAACCGGCGCTCGATCAGACGGCCTCGGAGCATTCGAATGAGTCGATCACGTTCGACTTTGCGGGCTTCTGCGGTCACACCTCGAGAACGCAGTTCCACGAGTCGTGTTTCCAAAGCCTGGCTCAGCTGAGTTTCGATCTGATCGATCCCCAGTTCAGAAACGTTCTGTTCTCGATCAGGATGTTGTTCAAGACCCGGCAATCGCGGGACATCGTTGGACATCGCGAGCCTAGTTCGTCGTTGCGCCTGTTCGAACATGACCGGCGACTCCGTTCGGAGGGTCGTGTCAGATGTTGGAAGCAAGCGATCCTCGGAGACCGCCAGGTCGATCCCTGCTGGCTTACCGAGAATAATGAACGCGGTCAATCCGAACCGACGCCCGAGAGCCGGGCCATCCTTCTTGTGGAGTCACCTCGTGATCACCCCCGCTGCCGTCTTTGGTTTTCTTGGCTTACTGGCCCCTCTACCGTTCGGCTCTGGGATCTCTGACCAGGAAAGCTCGTCCTGCATCCCATCTGATGGAAACCGGGTCGTTGTCATTGGCGATAGCATCACACAGGCCGGAGATTACGTTGTCTATGTCGAGGCTTACCTCCTCACTCGATTTCCCGATCGTCAAATTACGGTGATCAACCACGGCCTGAGCAGCGAAACGGCTGCGGGAACCAGTGAACCCGACCACCCATTTCCCCGCCCCTGGATTCACGATCGATTCGACCGCGATGTGACGAAATGGAATCCCGATAGGGTCGTCGCCTGTTATGGGATGAATGATGGGATTTATCATCCGTTCGCACCCGAGCGATTCGAAGCGTATCAACGCGGTATTCTTCTGCTCATCGATCGGACTCGAACCGATACAACGGCACGCATCGACCTGCTCACCCCCCCACCCTACGACCCTTACCGCCGACAGGTGGGCGACCCGGACGCCAGGGAATTCGGCTATCGGTTTCCGGTCGTGAATTATGATGAGGTCCTGGCCCGTTATGCCGCCTGGCTGCGATCGTTGGCCGACGAGAATCAACTCGTTGGCGACGCGAACTCCGCACTGACCGAGCACGTTGAGGCACGTCGGGTCGATCGAGTGAGTTATTCCATCATGCCCGACGGGATTCATCCCAACCCGACCGGGCACTGGCTGATAGCCCAGACCTTGCTCAAGGCCTGGAATGCCCCCGCAACAGTGGCAGAGGTCTTCCTCGACGCAAGCACTCTCAACACCTCATCAAATCAGATTCAACAGATTGAGCGCAGCGAGGGCATTGTCGCTTTCCACTGGAAATCCCCCTTGCCGATGCCCATTGATCCCCGTTGCGACCCGGAATCGATCCGTCTCGAACAGGTCGCCGATCTGCTCAATCGATATCGCCTAACCGTGACAGGTTTGGAGGAAGGCCGCTATCGGCTCCTTGCTGCCGAGTCGGGAACCGGCCAGCCGGCACCGATGACCGTCGTGACCGCTGCAGAGCTGGCCGAGGGGATCGACCTGACCACGCTTCCCGACTTTCCCACGGTCCTCGCTGCTCAAGAGGTACTTCAAGCACTTGCCTTTCATCGATCCGCTCAGGCTCGGGCCTGGAGAGAATCAATCAAGGACGGAGGTCCTCCGGACATCCCTCCTCCCGGCGAAGATGACGATCTCATGCAGCCGATCCGCGAACTATGCCAGCCGCGCGAACTGCTCATTCGAATTGAGCCGGTCGCCGACCAGGCCCCGTGAACCGGTCTCGTTCACCACGCTTGCTTTGCTCGATCATTTCTCCACGACCCTGACCGTGACCGGGTCGTCGAAGTCGACATCAAGCGCCGAGGCCCGGTCGAGGGTCAGCTCCCCGGTTTGTAACCAGAGCCGGTAGCGAACCTCCAGCGGCCGATCCTCGGTCAGCTTGTATTCGAAATACGACCCAAAACGCCCGTAATCACGCTCACTGTACCGAGCCTCTTTCGGATTCTCGGGATGGTCGAGGTACGCGACCGTGTAGCGATCGCCATCGATCTTGAAGCTCATCGCGTTCCAGGGAAGATTGACAGGACCCTCACCGGTTTTTGGTTCCCAATTTCGCGTTTCGCCAGGCTTCCCAGGACCATCGGGACGAAGGTAATACGTCTCGTCCTTCGAGACATCGGCCACATGATTGTCGGCTCGAAAGTGCACCCCGGCATGTTGTGGGTCACCGTCAAGCATGACAGGTCCCGCCTTGGTTTCGACCCGGGCGGCGAAGTCGATGGAATATCCCTCTTCAGCTGCGAAGACCGTCACTTCCCGAGTTTCGATTGCGAAGATCTCTCCTTCCTGTCCATGCCACCCGACGCTGACACGATGGCGTCCCAGGACCGGGCCGGCCTCCTCAGAAAGGGTCTCCTGATGCGACTGGTAAGCCTTCCCTCGGGCATGCCAGACATCAGCTTGCTTGCCGTCACCGTAGCTCACCCGATTGAACCCGAAGAAAAGGCCTCGATGGTGAGTGAACAGGCCGCCTGGCCCCTTGCTGACCCGCCGACCATCGGGCGCGAACAGGTGGTGAAAGGGCTTGAAGGTCAGCTCTCGGGCCTCGGGGCTCGACTCGTCCAGGGTCGGTCGAACGTAACGCAGGATCGGTTCCTTCCCCCGAACGAGGAAATCACCCTCATCCGAACGCTCCCAGGAAAACGACGGAATGGTGCTCAGGTCGGCACCTGATTCCGACACATCAAAGCGGGCGATTTCTCCCTTCGCCAGTTCGGGCAGAAGAAAGTGAAGCTCTCGGACAACGCCCTCAGCGCTTCCAGCGTGAATGTTCGGGGTGCTCAGCAGCGACGGATTTGTCAACTGTCCCAGCAAGGTCTGCCCGTCGATCGACTTCAGGATCACCACATCACCCTGGGCAAACGCTTCTGGAAGCGTCATCACAGCGGAGACTGGCGTCCGAATTCGGTCATATGCACCGGCGTCGACCTCGATTGCGATCGACTGCGCCTGACATGGTAAGGCTGAGAACAGCATCAACGTTAGGCAAAGTGAAGTCACGGTGATGAGGCGACGCATAGCGATGTTCTCCTGAATCCCGAAGCCGAAGAAACCGTCATCGTAGCCCATCACCGGGGCCGAGTCGCCCATCCGATCTGGAAAATCTTCTTTCAATCGCTAGGGGACATGGCATTCTGGGTATGCCTTGGGGCGAACAGGCCGCCCCGGCTTTCGACCACGGGGAGAGACCGCATCATGGCTCGCACGACGCGTCGGACATTTCTTTCGGGCTCGGTGGCGGCCATCGGCGCCGGGTTCGCAATCGGGGGAACCAAGGCTTCCGGCCGAATTCTTGGTGCCAACGACACCATCAACGTCGCCGTTGCCGGACTCAACGGTCGCGGCGGCTCGCACGTCGGTGAATTCGCCGGGCTGCCCGGCGTTCGACTCAGTCACCTGGTCGATCCCGATGTCCGGACGTTTGACAAGCGCGTCAAGCAAGCCGTTGAACGTGGCGGATCGACTCCGAAGACGGTTCAGGACATCCGCGAGGTGCTCGACAACCCCGACGTCCACGCCGTCTCGATTGCGACCCCAAATCACTGGCACGCCTTGATGTCGATCTGGGCGTGTCAGGCGGGCAAGGATGTCTACGTCGAGAAACCGTGCAGCCACAATATCCACGAAGGTCGGATCGCCGTCGAGGCGGCTCGAAAATACGATCGGATCGTCCAGCACGGCACGCAGGGCCGTTCCAGTCGATCCTGGGCTGAGCTCCTCGAAATCACCCGATCCGGCCGATACGGCAAGCTGCTCGTCTCTCGAGGTCTCTGTTACAAACCTCGCAACAGCATCGGCTTCAAGCCGGTTCAGACTCCGCCGTCAGAAGTCGATTTCTCACTCTGGCTCGGACCCGCGCAGGAAACCCCGTTCCACGAGAACCTCGTCCATTACAACTGGCACTGGTTCTGGGACTTCGGCAACGGCGACATCGGCAACCAGGGGGTCCACCAGATGGACGTCGCCCGGTGGATGATTCCCGACGCCACCCATCCGACGAGTGTTGTCAGCCTGGGCGGACGATTTGGCTATGAAGATCAAGGGGAAACCGCCAACACCCAGGTTTCGGTCATGGACTTCGACGGCACGATGCTCATTTTCGAGGTTCGAGGGCTCCCAACTGACGACTACAAGGGCCAAAAAGTCGGCAACGTCCTGCACTACGAGGAGGGGGTCGTTGCTGGTGGTCGTTTCTATCCGAAAGGCCAGGGAGACGGTGAGCCGCTTCCCAGGGTTGATACCTCTCGAGGTCCCGGAGAAGGGCACTTCGCCAACTTCATCGAGGCCATCCGAAGCCGGAAGGTCGACGACCTGAACGCCGACATTCTGGAAGGCCATTACTCCAGCGCCGCCTGCCACCTGGCAAACGTCTCCTATCAACTTGGCGCTCCCGAATCGTTCAACTCGATCGACCAGGCCATCGGCTCCGACGAAGCCGTGCAAGAGACGGTCGAACGAATGGTGGAGCATCTCAAGGACGACAATGGCCTGGCGGTTGAAGGCATGCAATATCGCCTTGGCCGTCGGCTCCGCTTTAACCCCGAGACCGAGCGATTCCTTGACGACGATGCCGCCAACGCCCTGCTGACCCGGTCGTATCGGGCGCCGTTTGTGGTGCCGGAATCGCTTGCCTAACTCGCGAAGTATTCTCCGACTCCGAGCCCGCTCGGCATCTCCCGGAAGGCTCGGAGTCAAGTCAGTCGTCACTGTCCTGGATGCTTCCCAGCACGTTCCCGAAGCGAATTCCATGCGTGGCGGCTTCGTAGAGCTCGCTGGCGGAATCGAGGAATTCGATCCCGAAGGCCCCATTTCGATCGATCCGAACCACCCTGGCGGCGAGCCAGGGGGTTTGTTCGGGGTGATCCAGTCTCAGCCAAAGCGACTCACGTTTCGGAAGCTTGGCACCGGCCGAAACCAATGCTCCCGATCGGCTGATGTTGAGAATCCGACCGGGAGTCCTCCACCGAGCCCTCGGCTCCCAGACCTCGAGACTCATCAGGTGGTGCTCCAGGGTGGAGGCTCGCGAGAATCGGCGACGCTCGACAGCGTGAATCACTGGAGTTGCTCAGTTCGAAACCTTGGTTCGAGGATAACGACCCCGCACTCTACGACCAGCGAGGATGCCTCTCCTGAGACTTTAGAACGACGCGTCCTCCCTGTGAACTGGTTTCGTATCTCTCCGATTCCGATCGAGAATCGCTCAAGCCGCTGACGAATTCAGCGAAGAACATGAGAGGAGACCCCATCATCGACTCGTTGCGTCTCAGTGCTCGGAGAGGATTGCAGTCCCATGTCCAAACGATGCCCCTACTGCGATGAGGAAATTCAGGACGCAGCAATAAAATGCAAGCATTGCCTCACCTGGCTTGACTCACCCCGAAACGCCCCCTCTTCTCCCTATGCCTGGGAGGTCGGACCGGGCAAAGGTGGCTGGACCTTCGGCGCGCTTCGACGCCCCAGGCAGGACCGGATGATCGCCGGGGTTTGTGCGGCGTTCGGACGCTTTCTTGGGATCGATCCCACCATCATTCGCATCACCTACGCGGTGGTCACAGCCTTCACGGCTGGCATTCCGGGAGTCGTTCTGTATATCATCTTGGCGCTGGTCATTCCGCTCGAAGATGATCCGGACCGCTGGACCGTTTGACGACCTGGAGACTGCCGATTGATGGCCATGACGACCTCCCGGATCGGACTCGTGCTTCGCTTGATCGGTCCGGTCCTGGAAATCGTCTGCATTGGGCTGTTGCTAGGCAATTTTGGGCGAAATCGTTCGCTGTTCGGACAGCCCGCTGAGCCACTCCTGTATTTTGGGGTCGCCCTCGGCCTGGCAATGGTCGCCCTTGGCCTTGGCCTCAGTACCCCTCGTCCCGGTCGGCGGCCGAGGCAATCGAGCCAGTCGTCCCGTACAGAATGATCCGCAACCTCCTCTGCCTCGCTTCTTCCGCCCTATTGACCGGCCCAAGCCCGTCACCTTGCGATCGATCGGGAATCCCACGGCGGGGCTCCCGGACTGACTGCCCCCACTCGGACGGACCCCATTCATGGAGTCAGTGAATGATCCCGCGCCCGCCCGGCACGAGCCGATGTCGGGCCCGAATGCGTCCCCTTACACGACCGCTCGACTCATGCCCAAGGGCTACGGTCGAGTGTACCGCTATTACGACCTGATCATGGCCGCCTTCGTGACGGTCTTGCTCTGCACGAACCTGATTTCTGCCCCGAAGCGGGTCGAGATCGGTGGATTCGTCTTCGGCGCAGGTGTTCTGTTCTTTCCGATCAGCTATCTGTTCAACGACATCCTGACCGAGGTCTACGGCTACAAACGCTCTCGCAAGGTCGTCTGGGCCGGATTTGGGGCCCTGGCCTTTGCAGCATTGGTCAGTCAGGTTGTGATCACACTCCCAGCGGCCTCGAACTGGCCAAACCAAGAGATCTGGGAAACCGTCTTCGGCGGCACCTGGCGCATCATCCTTGCTTCCATGGCCGGTTTCTTCGCAGGAGAATTTATCAATTCGTATACGCTGGCCAAGATGAAACTCTGGACCGAGGGGCGTTTTCTCTGGACCCGCACCATCGGCTCAACCCTTACGGGAGAAGCGGCCGACTCGATGCTCTTTTACCCAATCGCCTTTCTTGGGCGTCCCGGATGGACCTGGGACGACGTGCTCACAGTTATGATTGCAAACTACTTCTTGAAAGTCATGTGGGAAGTGGTTGCAACCCCAATGACATACGCCGTGGTCGGCTTCCTGAAGCGTGCTGAGCATGAGGATTACTACGACCGCGACACGAACTTCACCCCCTTTTCCCTGGAAACCTGACCGACTGGCACGGATGATGGGCCTCCTCAAACCCGTCAGCCACGCGATTGCGGTGACCTCCCGAGTGTGGGCCGTGCCTTGCGTGCTGCCACTCAGCGATCCAATTTCGCTACCGAATCCATTCCATCACGATCATCATCGGCGACGGCTTCGGGTTCAGGGCGAGACTCGAAGCCGTTGGCTTCGACCACGGTTGCCACAACCCGATCCACGGCGGGGCTCATCCAGCCGATCAGAGTTTGCGGAAAGATTCCGAGCCAGACCGTCAAGACCACCAGTGGAATGGCGATCAAACGCTCTCGAAGGGACAGGTCCGGTAGGCCACGGTTTGCGTCGTTGCGTCCGAGAAGAACCCGTTGAAGGGTCCAGAGAATATATCCAGCCGTCAGCACCACGGACGCCGCGGCAAGAAGTGCAAGCACATAACTATAATTGAATGCCGAGAGCAACACGAACACCTCGGCCACGAACCCGCACAGCCCCGGCAACCCCATCGATCCAAAGAAGATCAGGAGCGTCACTCCGCCATAGACAGGCATCACATTCATGAGCCCCCCCATGCGGTCAAGTTCTCTCGTATGCAAGCGCTCGTAAACGACTCCCACGAGGAAGAACATCCCCGCCGATGTAATGCCGTGGGCGATCATCATGAACATCGCCCCATTGACCCCGTAGGCATAGTACTGCGGCGCAAAGAGATTCATCACCGATAGTCCAAGCAGGACATATCCCATGTGGCTGACCGAGCTGTACGCTACCAATCGCTTGAAGTCTGACTGCGCCATCGCCGCCAACGCGCCATAAAGGATGCTGGCCACCCCCAGCACCGCCACAAACCAAGACAGTTCGTACGCTCCGACCGGTGCGAGCGGCCAGGCCATCCGGATCAAGCCATAACCGCCGATCTTCAGCAACACTCCAGCGAGGATCATGCTGATCGGCGTCGGCGCCTGGACGTGTGCATCAGGCAGCCAGGTGTGGAAAGGGACGGACGGAAGTTTGATGAGAAACCCGATGAGGAACAGGACAAAGATCACCGATTGCACGCCGAATCCGAAGATGGTCCCAGAGAAGTGTTCCGAGGCCCCCATCAAGCGGATCGCGTCAAAGGTATACAGTGCCTCTGCCCCTTCCGGAGCATAGAAGTAGAGAATGAGGATCGCCACTAAAATGAATACCGACCCAAAAAGCGTGTAGAGCAAGAATTTGATCGCTGCATACTCTCGATTCTCTCCTCCCCACACACCAATGAGGAAATACATCGGCAAAAGCATAAATTCAAAGAATACGAAGAACAGAAAGAGATCAAGCGCCAGGAACACCCCCATCATGCTTCCCAGCAAGAGCAGGAACAGCGAGAAATAACCCTTGATTCCTGTTTCGATTCCCCAGGAAGCCAGGCAGGCTAGCAGACTGATCAACGCCGTGAGCAAGACCAAGCTTACGCTGATCCCATCAAGGCCCAGAAAATACTGAATATTGAAGTAGGGAATCCAGGGGCCTCGATACACGAGGTCGCCAGCGGCGTCGAGCGCCATCGGGAAACCGGTTTGCTCATCTGCGGTCAGCGTATTTCGTTCTGCACGTGCGGAGAGTGAAGCATCGGGGCCTGCTTCCCCGAGCGAGAGAAAGGCCCCGAACGCCACGATTGAAAGGACGAAGGTCAACGTTGTGATGCCAACCGCCGTTGTCTTGATCACCAGATCGTTTCGACCCGGCAAGCACAGGACGAGCACGCTGCCAACGACCGGGACAGCCCAGAGAAGACTCAGCAGCAGATTATCGCTCATGATCGATCTCGAAGCAGGTTCGGTCGAAAGGGATGTGCCACCAAAACTTAGCGGCTGATCCAGATAAAAATTCCAACCGATATCACTACGAAGGTGAATGAAAGCAGCATCAGATATCCCCGGAGCTTTCCGGTCTGAACCTGACGCAAGACGCTGCCAAAGAAGTAAAGAACCTGTGCCACCAGCATCACGAACCGATCGACGACCGCACGATCAATCGTCCGATTCCATCGGCTCAGGGCCACCACCGCCGAGGCAAGGCCATTGACGATCCTGTCGATTACAACCTGATCGAAGCGGGCCAGACCGCGAGCGATGCTCAGAACTGGGTTGACGACCAGAGCCCCGTAAATCTCGTCAACATACCACTTGTTGACGAAGAGAGTGTAAAGCCCACCAAAATGACGAGCCATCCGGGCCGGATCAATCCGCCGGATCGTCTTGCTCGGATGGTACGCCAAAAACGCCAGACCGACCCCAACGACCAGTACGAGCAAGGACGTAGACGCGGCCCACACTTCTGCCGAGCCCAGCGGCTGTGCCGGTAATGGTTCTCCGTAAGCGAGCCAGTTCTCGAGAACCGGATGAAACGGGAGACCAACCATCGCCAGCGGCAAGATCGTCAACGGCCAGCCGATCACCACCGTGGGGACCGCCAGGATGCGGAGCGGCCAGGTGATCAACGGGCCGCTCTCATGGGCATGAGCGACAGGATCGCGCTCGGCACCCGCTCCTTCCGACTCGCTTCGTGGCTCACCGGTGAAGATGAGAAACCACATCCGGAACATGTAAAACGCGGTCATTGCTGCTCCCACCGCGGGGAGAATCAACAGCAGCAGGTGTTTCGGTTCCGCTCGAACGAAGTGAATTGCCGAGGCCAGTATGGCATCCTTGGAGTAGAACCCGCTGAACAGAGGGACTCCCGAGATCGCGAGCGTAGCCAGAAGCATCGTCGTCGCAGTGATCGGCATCTTTCGACGCAGGCCGCCCAGCGGTCGCAGGTCATACGTATGGACCGCGTGATGAACGCTCCCCGCGCCAAGAAAAAGCAACGCCTTGAAAAACGCGTGGGTCACCAGATGGAACAACCCGGCCGCCCATCCCCCGACCCCAAGCGCCAGCATCATAAACCCCAGTTGGCTGACGGTTGAATAGGCCAGCACCTTCTTGTAATCGACCTGAACCAGGGCAATCGTTGCAGCAATGAAGAGCGTGACCCCGCCGGTATAGGCAATGATCAGCAGGACCTCTGTCGTAAACAAAGGGAAGAACCGCCCGACGAGATAGACACCCGCCGCCACCATTGTTGCCGCATGGATCAAGGCCGAAACGGGGGTGGGCCCCGCCATTGCATCCGGCAACCAGACGTGGAGCGGGAACTGAGCGCTCTTGCCCACGCAACCGGCGAACACGCCGAGGCCCGCCAGCACCAGAACCCAGTAGGGGACCAGGCGCTCGACTCCTCCCACCGAAACCGGCACAACCTCACCCGGATCGCGGGTCGTGATCCGTCCCAGCCCATCCAGCTGCCTGGATTCGACGCTCGCGAGGCCTGCGTTTATCTCCGCGATGTTGAACGTGCCAAACTGCGTCCAGAGCAAGCCAAGACCGAGAAGCATTCCTACATCGCCGATCCGGTTGGTGATGAAGGCCTTGTTCGCTGCGTTGCTGTTCGTCTTCTCCTCGTACCAGAATCCAATCAGCAAGTACGAGCAAATCCCGACCAGTTCCCAGAAGATGAACACCATGAACGCATTGGAGGCTGCCACAAGCCCGAGCATCGAGAAGCAAAACAGGGACAGATACGCGAAAAACCTGGGATACCGCGGGTCACCTGCCATGTAGGCCATCGAGTAGAAGTGGATCAGCAGTGCGATCAACGTCACCATCATGAACATGATCACTGTCAGTTGATCGACGTAAACCCCCATCGGGACCGTCAGCGGCCGGCCCTCTGCCGACAGTCGATCACCCAGTGCGATCCAGGTCCACTCTCCTGTCCATGCGAGCTTCTGGTCGTGACTTCCACCGTTGACCTTGGCCGAATTCGACCCGCCTTCCCCTTCCGCCCTAAGGGCGATGGGAATCAATCGCGCGTCGGATGCCTCGACCTGAGCATGGTCAACATCACCCCCGTCTCCCTCATCCTCCGAGGGGCCGTGATGATGCGGCGCGAGCATCCCCCCCGTCTCAGCGAAATACGACACAAACCCGATCGCTGAGAACAGGAACGATGCCGCAATTGCCCCTGAGGCAACCCAGGCATTCCACCGCCGCAATCCCCGGCTTGCCACAATCTGGATGGCAAATGCAACCAGGGGGATCAAGACGGAAGCGACGTAGAGCCATCCCTGCCACTGGTTCATGATGGCCTCGCTCCGAGGGGACCGGGCAGCCTCCCCTCGTACCGCGACCGACGGGGGGCCTCGCCCCATCGTCCAACGAGCCCGGGAACGGAGCGAGGAAGCGAAAATAATGGCACAATTCAGCCCTGAGTTGCAAGTCCTTGCCGTATCTTCCCAGATGCTCGAAGCGTCCCGATCAGCCGTGACGGATCGAGAATCGGGCCACAATCATCGCGACGTTATCGGGCGCTCCGGCATCGAGTGCACGTTGCAGCAACGATCGACAGGCCTCGCCTGGGTGGTCGTGCTCAGCAAGCTCCTGTGCGATGACCGCCTCGGGCACCGGCTCGGTGAGCCCGTCGGTACAAAGGATCAATCCATCACCATCCTGAATCTGGAGCTTGTGGATCTCGACATAGACCCCTTTGCTCGGCCCCCCCACGACATTTGTCACGACATTTCGAAGCCCTGACTGCTGAGCGTCTTCTTCCGTGATCGCCCCCGAATCAACAAGCATTTGCACGTACGTGTGGTCCCGAGTGACTCGGGAGAGCTTCCCCTCACGCAGCAGATACGCGCGAGAATCGCCCGCATGCGCAATATAGAGCGTATCGCAGACCAAGTACGCCATCGTCAAGGTTGTGCCCATTCCGCTCAACCCACGATGAGCTCGGGCTTTGCGATACACCTCCCGGTCGGCGTGTTCCAGGGCCTCTCGAAGTTCCGTGACCAGTTCGTCTCGTTCACCAGGCTCAAAGTGAAGGAACCATTTGAAGCAATTCAGGACGAAGTCCTCGACAGTGGCGATCGAAAGTGCGCTGGCCTGTTCACCCGCGGCCTCGCCACCCAGTCCATCGGCCACGACGAGCAAATGGGCCATCTCTTCGGCAGCCCGACCATCGTCGCGATGCGGGATACTGCTCCGACAGACATCGAGCCGCTTGGTCAGGCGCGCAATTAGAAAGTTATCTTCATTATTCGATCGTTTCAAACCACAGTCGGTCAGCCCGTCGCATCGCACTCGGAGACAAAGTTTCCCTCGCTCAGACGTCGCGGGGAACTCTACGGTTGAGTCCTCGATCAATGGGTTGCATTCTTCGGGTGTCGTGGTGGACATCACAAGAGTTCCCAGGGTGAGGTGGTCAGCTTCAAGTCCCATCAAGCCAGGCCCGACCATCCATCTCGCCTCAGACCAAGCGGCATGTCAACGACGATCCGACGCCGGGCCAGACATCGCTGCAACTTCACCCGAGTCTTCAGAAGGCTCAACGCCCGCGGGAGTCTCGTCTCGAAGTCGACCGTCATCATGGACCGAAAAGCGAATGCCGATCCGCCGTGTGAAGTTCGTCCACATGTCAAGGTAGACATAGAAGACCGGCGTGACCACCAATGCCAGCACCAGCGAGAGCATCTGGCCTCCAATGATCACCTTCGCCATGCTGGCCCGAGACCCTGCCCCCGGCCCCTGCCCCAGCGCGATCGGGATCATCGCCGCCACGAGCATGACCGTGGTCATCAAGATCGGCCTGAGCCTCAAATGGTTCGCCCCAATCACCGCGTCATGCCTGGGCCACCCTTCGTTCCTGAGGTCGTTCGTCGCATTGACCTGCAAAATGCCGTTCTTCTTGACAATCCCGACCAGCATGAACAGCCCGAACATGGCATAGAGGTCCATCGGCGTGTCCCAAAGCAGCATCGACAACAACCCGAAGGGAACTGTCACCGGCAACGCCATCAAGATTGCGATCGGCTGCAGCCAGCTCTCAAACTGAGCAGCCAGGATCATGTACATAAATACGGTCGAGAGGATGAACGCGACTGTGAAATAGACGAACGTTTCCTCGAGGGTTTTTGCCTGCCCCGACACAACAGCCCGGTAGCCGGGCTCCATTCCGATCTCATCAAGGATTTCATTCGAAAGCGAAACGATCTGACCAAGCGGCATGGTGTCGGTCGGATTGCCCAGCACGGTGACAATCCGCTCGCGGTCGAGCCGTTCGATCTCGGTCGGCCCCAGGTCCGACTCCAGTCGAGCGAGGCTTGTCAACTTCACGAGCCCCGCTGTGGGGGAGGCGAGGTTCAAATTTTCGAGTGCTTCGGGGGAGTTCCGGTCCTGGGGCTGGGCACGAAGCCAGACATCATATTGTTCCCCTCCGTCGCGAAACGTGGTGATGGGCAAACCACCGACCAGAACGCGAAGGCTATCACCGATCGTTGCCACGGGAATCTGCAGATCCGCGGCCCGTTCCCGGTCAATCGCAACCCGGACCTCAGGCTTGCTCAGCGACAGGGTTGTATCTAGGTCGGTGATGCCTCCGTGGGCCTCCAACCGATCCAGCAATTGCTGTGCGTAATCCGCCAGTTTATCCAGATCCGGTCCCGCCAGGTTCATCTGAAAAATCTGAGCCCGACGCCCTCCCTGAAAGGCCGAAACGTCGTTGACACTGATCCTCAAATCGGGATACGACTGAAGCAACTCCCGGGCCTGATCTTGAACCTCGAACTGACTGACGTCGCGTTCGGAAAGCTCCGGCATTCTTACATAGACCGATGCCTGAGTCACATCCCCCTGCCCCTTGACTTGCTGCCCCGTTGAGAGCGATCCGATCGTCGTGAACAGATTCTTCGAGCCCGGCAATAACCGAATCCGTTGCTCCAGCTCGCGCATCACTTGATCGGTCTGATCGAGGGTGTAACCCTCGGGGGTCGTCACAACCACCTCATACTCACTCTGATCGTCTCTCGGAATGAGCGAAAACCCAGTCGCCATCCCGATGGGATACGTGGCCGCGATCGTCACGATGGCCAGGGCCACGATAGCTCCCTTGTGTCGTAACGACCATCCGAGAATCCAACCGTAGCTCCGATCGACCAACCGATAGAACAGGCCCGCTTTCGATTTCGCCGGCCCCGAATGTCGGACCTCTTCGAGCTTCAAAAACCGGCTGCATAGCATGGGCGTCAGGGTGAACGAGACGAACAAACTCATCGCCACGGCAAACGCGACGACAAACCCAAAGCTCGCGAAAAACCTCCCAACGATTCCACCGATAAAGGCGATTGGAAGAAAAATCACGATCAAGGACAAACTCGTCGCGAACACCGGCAAGGCAATTTCTCTCGTGCCCAGCCGCGACGCCGTCATCCCGTCCATTCCGTCTTCTTCCATGTGTCGGAAGATGTTCTCGTGAACGACCACCGCGTCATCGATCACAATCCCAATAGCCAGAATCAACCCGAGCATGGTGATGTTGTTCAAGGTGAACCCCATCACGTCCATGAACAGGAAGGTGGGGATGATCGAGGTCGGAATCGCCAGGGTGGCGATGACCGTGGTCCTCCAGTCTCGAATGAACATTAAAATAGTTCCCGAGACAAGAATTCCCGCCAGCACGAGGTGAAACTTCACCTCCTCAATGGATTGTTCGATAAATCGAGACTGGTCTCGGATGATTACCGTCTCGATATCAGGCGGCAAGGCTTCCCTGAGTTCGCTCAGCCGCTCCTTGATCTCATGAGCCACCTGAACGGTATTGGTTCCCGACTGCTTCTGTACCACCAGGCTCACCGCATTCTGACCGTCGAGCCTCGCCAGCGATCGTGGCTCCTCGATCGAGTCCTCTGCGCGGCCGATGTCTCGGATGCGGATCGGATACCCACCTCGGGTCGCAACGATCAGGTCGTTGAATTCTTGCTCCGTCTCCAGACGGCCCAGCACCCTCAATATTTCCTCGCGGCTGCCGCGATCGACACGCCCCCCGGGCACCTCCAGGCTCTGCCGAAGCAACGCCGAACGCACATCCTCAATCGACAAATTCAGTGCTGCAAGTGCATCTGTATCGACAATCACATTCATCGCCCGGGTGCGACCACCCAGGAGCGAGATGGCCCCTACCCCGCTGACCGTCTCCAGCCGTTCCTTGATCTGACGACGCGCGATTTCCGTCACCTCTCGGAAGTCGCGCCGGCCGGACACCGCGATCGTCAGAATCGGAATCGAGTCCGTTTCGAACTTCGAAACCACCGGAGATTCAATCCCCTCGGGTAAGATCGGGAGAACCGCGTTGACCTTATCTCGAACCTCCTGTACGCCGACATCGGCATCCTTCGAAAGCTCAAACTGGACCGTAAGAACCGAAATCCCTTCATAGGTCACAGATCGAAGTTCCTCGATACCCGAGATGGTGTTCAATATATCCTCGATCGGTTTCGTGACCGAGGTTTCCATCTCCTCAACGCTGGCGTTCGGCAAGACGACCGTCACCGAGGCCACCGGGAACTCGACATCGGGGAACAGGTCCACCCCGAGTCGATTGTAGCTGACCACCCCGAGCACCACTGGGATCAACACGAGGACCCAGGTGAATACCGGTCTGTTGATGCAAACATCCGAGACGGTCATGACAGTTCCGGCCTCGAAAGAGGGAAAAAGTTCACGGCCCGACTATCCCATCGCATCGTGAGGTGATGACTACCCTTGTTCCAGCAGCCAAGAATCATCTCATCGGTTCTCGTTCGATCGGATCGAGTGTTGGTCCATCGGTGGTGTTCAGGGCAAACGTCTACCAGTTCATCCGTTCGATGGGTCGTCAGCTCCAGGGTCGATCGCTAGCGTGTGTCCTGGGATTCAGGAAGGGCGGTTTCCCCTTCCTCAGTCCCCTCGGAATTCAGGTCTTCACGAGGCACCACCGCGCTGCCGTCTGCAAGCCGGGTCTGGCCGCTGGTAATCACAACGGCCCCCTCAGGCAATCCACCGAGAATCTCGATCATCTCTCCGGACTGAACCCCGGTTCGCACCTGAACTTCATTCACGCGCTCCCCTTCACTCTCCGGATCCAGGACGAACAGCTTCACGACTCCGGCAAAACGGACGACCGCTTCAATCGGGACGAGCGTCGCGTCATCCTCTCTCTGGGTCACGATCCGGGCCTTCGCAAAGCTTCCTGGACGGAGAATCAACTCCTCGTTCGCAACCTCGGCCTCGACTTCGAAGGTTCGACTGACCGGGTCAATCCTCGGATTGATCCGGGAGATGGTGCCACGGAAGGTCGTGTCCGGATAGGACGCGACACGCAACTCTACCGCCTGACCCTCGGACACTCGGGCACCGAATCGCTCCGGGACATTCGCCCGAAGTCGTAAGGGATGCTCCAGGACGAGGTCGTACACCGGATCCCCTGGTCGGAGGAACTGACCCTCCGCCACATACCGCTGGCTAATCGCGTATTGAAGCGCTTCGATCGTCTCCACCCCGGGAGGTAAGACCGAGGGCCTCGGCGCTTCGATCGTCATTTCCCGAAGCACTTCGGTGGCTTGTTCCATCGCCACATAGGTCGACAGCGCGTTGGCGATCACCGTCCGGGCTGTCAGGATTGCGTTGTCCAGCGCAGCTTCGGCAACCCGCACTTCACTCTCGGCATCCTGCAATTCCTGAACGGTCCCCGCGCTTCGTGAGGCAAGTTGCCGTTGGCGGTTGAGCCGGATCTCAGCCAATTCCAGCGTGGCCTGGGCTTGCTTGACTGGAGGGGTGTTCCGGATGATCTGGATCACTTCGTCATTTTCGAGAATCGCTTCCGAGATTCCATACTGCGAGGTGAATCGGTCCGCAACATCCGAGCTAATGCCGAGCTTTACCAACTCTCCAAGGAGCCTTGACCGCGACTCCTCCACCGCAAACCGAGCGTCGACCGGATCCAGCTCGACCAGGGGATCACCCGGATTCACCCGATCTCCCACATCATGCTTCACGGCGATCACTCGACCGGTCTGTTTCGACCCGATCGTCACCTCCTCCCACCCGAGAAGGGTTCCTACCACCTCGATCGACCGCTCGACCGACTGCCGAACGGCCGGCGCTGTCGTGACCACAATCGGCGCGACCTCGGCGGTCGCACCCTCAAGTGACTGATCTCCAACCTCTCCACAACCCGAACCGAGGAACCCCATGATTCCCAGCAACGACGCGACTTGAGCCGAAATTCCCCGTCCGCGCCGAGATACGATCGCGATCATGAATTCCTCAATCAATGAAGGCCTGTCACTCGTTCCCCGTCCCGATGTCGGCTCGACCCGAAGCAAACCCGAACAACAATTCCTCAACCAGGCGACGCGCCAATCCTGCCTCAAGGTTCGCGCCTTGATAGAGATACTCTGCGGTGTAGATGGTAATCAGCCCCTGAACCGCTGCCGCGCATTGCCGGGAACGTTCCTCCGAAATCACTCCGGCTCGCCCGAGTCGGTGAGTGGCTTCATTCAAGAGTTCCGTCATCTGTCTACCAAAGAGAGCCACCTGCGACGACAGACCAGGCGTGTTCGGCCCAAAAAACAACGCATAAAGAAACCTCGCCCGATCCGGCTCCTCCCGACAGAAGGCAAGATGCGCCTCTACCTGATCGACGAGCGCTTCGACCGGATCGCCCGTCCGGTGAACAATGGAGCGCAACTCTTCGAGAAGACTTTGCATCGGTCGCGAAAGGAGTGCCTGGGCCAGTCCTTCCTTGCTTCCAAAGTGGTAGTAGAGCGTCGGCTTGGTCACCCCCGCTGCCTCGACAATCGCTCGGACCGAAGTCGCGTCGAACCCGCGATCCGCAAAGAGGCAAGCCGCGACGCGAAGAATCTCGCGACTCGTATCCCGTTTCTGATCGTCCTCAGCCAATGGACACGAGGGTTCAGACACCACGGCACCTCCACTCCTATACCGAACGGTAAGTAGAGTAATCCAGACTCCAAGACTCGTCAAGAGTGGCCTGATTCCTCTTCAATGCCCTCCTCAGGGTGGCAATGACGGGATCGGCTCGGGTACGCTCATCATTTATTGAGTCAAACCAGCCCTCGTCCCCTGGGTGTTCTCGGGTCAGGGCGATCAACGCACCGTAAGCCCGGACAATTTCATGCATCGACTCGCGATCCGGCCTTATCTGGAAATTGCCGGCCAGCCGAGCCACGAAGATTTGGTCGCGATCAGGGATGAAGGGTTCACCGCTGTCGTCAATCTTCGACGCCCTGACGAGCCTGACCAACCGATCGATCCCTCGACCGAGGGATCCCAGGTCCATGCGCTCGGCATGGATTACCTGAGTGTGCCAATCGGCGGAGAACCCCTCGGCGAGTCGCAGGTCAAAGCCGTTTGTGCGTTCCTCGATCAGCACACCGGTGGCAAGGTTCTGCTCCATTGCAAGCAAGGGGGAAGGGCCGCGGCGATCGCCCTGATCCATCTTGCGCAGGCTGAGCAATGGCCGGAGGACGAGGTGATTGATCGAGCCGCTGCCATCGGCGTGCCTCTTCCTCCGCCGCTTCGAGCAATGATCGAGTCCTACTTCGCCCGATGAATTTTTTCGGAGTTCCAAGATGCCTGTTGTCCGTCGTGTCCTTCCCCTCACCTCGCTCTTCGTGCTCTTGGCGGCACTCACCTCAATTGCCCAGGAACCAACGCCGACTCCCGTTCCGTCTGAGGAATTGCTCAGCGAGCTCGCTTCGGCCCCGCTCGATAATCCCGACCGTGTTCTCCGGCTCAAGGAACTGTTTGCGCAGGCCGGAGCCCCCCCCGAGGCAATCACGCTTCAGGATGTTCCCGGACGCGAACCCGAACAGCCCGTCCTTCAGAATGTCATTGCGACCAAGCCGGGAGAAACCGACAAGGTCATCGTTGTTGGAGGCCACCTCGACAAGGTCCCGGCTGGTCACGGAATCATCGACGACTGGTCCGGCGCCTGCATGACCACCAATTTGTACCAGGCCATCAAGGATCTCCCGACCCGTCACACCTTCGTCTTCATGGGCTTTGCGCACGAGGAGCTTGGCTTGCTCGGTTCCCGGCTCTATGTCCAGGAACTCGGTGACGAAGGGGTTGCCTCCATTCGGGCGATGGTCAATCTCGAGTGCCTTGGCGCCGGCGGGCCGTTCGTCTGGTCCAACGGCTCGAACGATGCCCTGGAAGCCATTGCTCATCAGGTTGCCAGGGACAACGAGCTCCCACTCGAAAGTCACATCATCCGGGGGGTCGGGGCCGATTCCATCCCCTTCGATCAGGTCGGCATCCCCACCATTACCTTCGACGGCCTGCCGCTCGATCGATTCGAGTTGATCCACTCTGACAAGGATCGCTTCGAAAACGTTGACACCAAGGTCTACGAAACCACCTACTCGCTCGTCCTCAACTACCTCCTGGAACTTGACCAATCCGAAGACATCCCGGAAAACAGTCGATAGTCCCTGGCGAACCCTTTTCCTTTCCTTATCCGATTCAGGAGTGAGCCGATGCACGATCATCCCGCACCCGATGGACTCTGCCTCCCCCGCCGAGGCTTCCTGACTGGCGTGGCGGCTCTCTCGGCGCTGGGCGCTCTGAGAGCCTCGGCCCAGGAACCAGGGGCCGCGGTCGATCCTGCCGTCCTTGACGGGCCGCTCGGGATTCCGGGACCCTACCCCGGCCGGGTCATCGAGGTCCGCAAACCCGGCATGATCACCTCCGGCGTTCGAGATCGCGCTGCCATCAAGACCGCGCTCAACCGCGGCATGGCCGAGCTGACCGGCGCAGACGATGCCGTCTCGGCCTGGCGATCCTTCTTCGAACCCGGCGATGTCGTCGCCATCAAGATGAATCCCGTCGGCCGACCGCTGGCCAACAGCTCAACCGAGCTGATGCTCGAAGTTGTCGAAGGGCTCAAGTCCGCCGGCGTCAAGACGCGCGATATGTTCGTCTTCGAGCGCTACCGATCGGAACTCATCGATGCCGGGATGCACGAAGGGGTTCCCGATGGCATCGCCTGGGGAGGCTTGACTTATGGCAACGACCCCTCGCAGCTTGAAATTGCCTGGCCCGATGGGGACGCCGTTTCCGGCTACGATCCTGACGAATATGTCTCGATGAACCTGATCCACCGGGATCATGATCCCAAGGACGACCGTGCCTTCCGATCACACCTGGGCACCCTCATCACGCGAAAGGTGAACAAGGTCGTGCTCCTGCCGGTCCTCAAGGACCACGGCTCCGCCGGCATTACCGGAGCGCTCAAAAACATGAGCCACGGTCTGGTCAACAACGTTGCCCGGTCGCACAGCTCGGCCGAGGCGAACGTCTGTAACCAGTTCATCCCAGAGGTCGTCAACCACCCCATCATTCGTAAGAAGTGCGTCTTGCAGATCATGGATGGCATCGTCGGCGTCTACCAGGGGGGGCCGTTCGCCCGGGCCGAGAATCCCCACTGGACCTGGGAAAACAACGCCCTTCTGCTCGCCACCGACCCGGTCGCCATGGACCGGATCGAGTGGGACATGATAGACGCCAAGCGTCGACAAATGGGTCTCGCTCCCGTTGGCGCCGTCGGAAAGCTTGGCATTGATGCCGAACGCGAAGGATTCGACATGCGGCAACCGCAGCATGTCATCCTCTGCGGCTACCTTGGGCTGGGCGAATATCGCCCTGAGAAGATCGAGCACCGCATCGTCAACGCTTGATCCGACCGCATCGCTTTGCATCAAGAACGGCCCTGGCGAGTTCATCTCGCCAGGGCCGTTCTTCGTCTCCGAGTCAAACTTGGAAATCAGCACTTATGGGCATGTCAAACACGAGGGCGCAGCCACAGGAACCATTGAGGTCACTGTCACCGGAACCGGACGCGCTACCACTCGGGGAACACATCGCTGGACGGTGACGGGGACCTGTTCTTCCACCAGAAACGGAACCTGACGCTCCGCAGTTTCGGTCACATAACGGACCTGACGGACCGGAACACGCTCGACTCGCTCCTCGGTGACGTAGCGGCAGGTGGTCACCGGAATGCGTTCTACACGCTCCTCGGCCACCATCCGGGTCATTTGCACCTGATACGGCTCGACTCGCTCCTCGGTGACGTAGCGGCAGGTGGTCACCGGAACGCGTTCTACACGCTCCTCGGCCACCATCCGGGTCGTTTGCACCGGAACCTGTCGCACACGAGTCTCGGCCACGTAAGACGTTTCCGAAACCGTGCGAACAACCGGCCGGGACACGAACACCCGTCGCGAGACCGTTCGAGGAGGACATTGAACCGCCACTGTCGCATAAGCTCTCTTCTTGTGGTGCAAAAATCCGAGCAACCCACGAGGCTGAGAGCACGGATCCACCGGAACCGGAACGCGACGCTGGACGATCGGTCCGGGGACCACCTCCATTTGCGTCTCGAACGCACCGCACTCCTGCACCACTTGACGTTGTGTGACCACCGGACGCATCACCCGGTAGGTCTGCTCAACCATCGACGTTTCCACGACCGGACGCATCACCGTGTATCGACGTTCGTGCTCGGCCGTCTCCATCACCGGTCGCATCACCTGATAGCGACGCTCTCGCTGCTGGGTCTCGACCACCGGACGCATGACGGTAAACCGCCGTTCACGTTCGGCCGTCTCGATGACCGGTCGCATCACCTGATAGCGACGCTCTCGCTGCTGGGTCTCGACCACCGGACGCATGACGGTAAACCGCCGCTCGTGTTCCGCCGTCTCGTAAACCGGACGCGTCACCTGATAGCGACGCTCCTGCTCGACGGTTTCCACGACCGGCCGCATCACCTGGTACTGCTCGGTCCGGTAGGCCGTGCGGAACCGGGTCTGCATCACCGTGGTCGGTTGGACTTCGTAGACCGTCTCGTAAACGGTCTGCATCACGGTTTCATAGCGCGGGGCCATCGCCACGACGTCAATCGTCTGAACCACGGGCGCGGCAAAAATGCGATATGAAGCGGCACCGCAATACGTGGCCCCTGCAGGAGCCGTCGTCCCCAGAACGAGCAGGGCCAGCGCGGCGAGCCGCGTCAATCCCTGACTCTGTGACATGATCGTTACCTCCGAGCCGCCGGGCGGCTCTCCTCGCTGGTGCATGACTCAGTTGGCAAGACTCTGGTGCGATCGGAGAAAGGAACCATCCCTGGAGGATGTCTCCGCTCGCTCGCGATCGTCGATCCCCCGAATTCCTTCGGGACAATGCGATGATCGTGTCGAACTCTCCAAGCCAATATAACATGGGCAACTTGGATCGTCGGGAGAAAACACCCTGCCTCAACTGCCCAAAACCCTCACAGCCCGCACATTTTTCCTATTCTTCGGATTGGCGCGGTGATGCTCAGAAGGTTGGGCCGCGAATCGAGGCAACGCCGACCGGGACTCAAGCCGTTCCGACCAGACGATTCCCGGCTCTCGAATGCCAGACGCAATTGGGATGCCTTCCGCAATCGAGCACTCACTCGATTCCCTGAACTTCCTGCTGTAGAACAGGTTCGGCCAATTCCATCGTCCTTCGTTGTATCAAGAATCGAGCGCACTTGCGTTCAATTCGTGTCATTTTTGCTCGATGGAGCCCGAAGCCTCTCCGACCAAATCCACCCGCCGCTCCCCTGTCCTGGGAAGAACCCAACTGTGTTTCTCCTCAAGGATCAAGTCAAAGGGGCACCCCGTCCCAATCTGGCATCGAGCCCGCTGGCCATAAAATTACCTCCCAATCTGCCAAACCACTGATAACATGAAACGAATCTTCCCGTTGTGGCGTTAATTTCTCAAAAAATTTTTGAAACACGTCTTCCAAAGCAAGTGCTTCTGCCTTATGCTGCGGGATAGCGACAATGCCCGGAATCAATCACTCTACTCCGATCTCTCCGATGGTGGAGAGCAACTTCGTGAGGGGGCGCTGCGATGTCGCACGATCGGTCCACGGTTCTTTCAGTGCGTTTCGAATCGATCGAGCTTCCCTCGAATGCCTCCTTGACAGAGTCATTCGGATGCTGGGAATGCGACAGTCCTTTACATTTTTCTCAGCCCGATCCGGAGGATCCCAATCGCCTCATTGGGGCTTGCGGAGACTGCGGGCACTGGTATCTCATCGAACGGCCGGAAATCGAATCCAGGCTGCTGATGCTTGAGCTTCCCCATCTCACGATCCCAGACATGAACGTGCTAGCACACCTGCCTCGCTCCCAGTCGGGAACGGACCGATCATTGCAGGCCGGAGCCTGAAGTATCGCTCAGGAACCTCGTTTCCGACGCCCTTTTTTTCCGGGTCGAGGCGACCGACCTCCCGGTCCCTTGGCTGGAAGCGTTCCCCGTCGTAGCGATCGTCGCGCCGGGCGTCGTGATTCCGGCAGTGACGACTCTTCAGGAACCTCCTCACTCAGGACGAGATCCAATTCTCGTCGGTCGATATCAACCCGCCAGACCCGAACTTCGACCTTATCTCCCAGGCGGAACCGCTGACCACCGCGGCGCCCTACCAGTGTATGAGTCTGTCGATCCAGATCGTAGTAGTCACTATGTAAGCTTGTCAGATGGACCAGGCCTTCGACCGGCAACTCGACAAGTTGACAGAAGAACCCAAAATCCTCGACTGCAATGATCACGGCGTGGAAAGTCTGACCGATCCGAGTGCTCAGATACGTGAGCAGCTTGATCCGGATGAGTTCTTGCTCGGCCGCCTCGGCTCTTCTCTCGGTTCGGCTGCAATGCTCGGCCAGTGCCACGAGTTCATCCGCCGTTTCTTTCGGCCGTTTTCCTCCAAGCTTCGCAAGCAGGGCGCGGTGGACCTGAAGATCCGGGTACCGACGGATCGGTGAAGTGAAGTGACAATAATCGTCGAGTGCAAGGGCGTAATGCCCTGCCCGCTCTGCGGTGTAGTGTGCCCGCTTGAGGCTTCGCAGTAGACCAAAATGCACGGCATAACGTTCCGGCTGATCGGCCGAAGCATCAAGCACACGTTGCAACTCGAAGCGGCTTTGAGGACTGTCGATCGAGTAACCCAGACTCCGGGCGAACTCGGCAAAGTCTCGAAGTTTCTCCGGCTGAGGATCGTCGTGTCCTCGGCGCAGAAAATCGATCGTCCGCTCGTTGAGGAACTCGGCTACGGCTTCGTTGGCCGCAAGCATGAACTCCTCAATCACCTGGTGGCTTTCGTCGTCTTTCGTCAGGTGAGCCCCAACCACTTCCCCCTCATTGCCGAGTTCAACCTCGACCTCGGGCATATTCAGTTCAAGTGCTCCTTTCGCAAACCGGCGTTTGCGCAAGATCATGGCCAGGCTAAGCATCTGACAAAGCTGCCTATGGACCTGAGTGGAGACCCCTTCAATCTCCCGGTCCGGATTCATCATAGCCTCGTACGCGTGTTCATAGCTAAAGCGTTGATCAACCCGGATCGCGGATCGGACGAACCGGGCGTTTGTGCGAACTCCGTCTTCATTGAATTCGAGTAACGCACTGACGGTATAGCGAGTCTTCCCCTGCTGGAGGCTGGCCAGGCTGTTGGAGAGAATTTCGGGAAGCATTGGAACAACGCGATCGGGCAAATACACGCTATTTCCGCGTTGCTTCGCCACCCGGTCCAGATCCGAATTCGGGGGTACAAAGTGCGAGACGTCCGCAATGTGGACCCCCAGTTCCCAGTATCCCCGATCGTCCCGTTTCAAGGTGATCGCATCATCAAAGTCTCGGGCGGTGGCCGGATCAATGGTGACGGTCAGTTCATCTCGTAAATCGAATCGCCCCTCGACATTCTCCTCATCGAAGTCTCGGGCCTTCGCACGCGCCTCAAGAAGCACATCCTCGTCAAACTCATCCGGGATGTTATAGGCCCGAAGCACCATCAACGTATCGACACCCGGCTGGCCTCGGGGACCAAGAACTTCCGTGATTACCCCTTCCCCTTCCATTTCGGCAGAAGGGAAGCGGACCATCTCGATGACCACCTTATCGCCCGGTCGAGCCCCCTTGGCTCCCGGATCTCCCACGAAAATCGGTTCCTGAAAGGTGGTCTTGTCCACCCGGACCACGCCGAATCCGTCGCGTTCCTCGTACGTCCCGACAAAGACCCCCGAGGCCCGTTCTATCACTTGCAGAATTTTGCCCTCATGATTCATCCCCGGGGTCCGGGCTTTCCGGGTGATCTTGACCGCAACCTCGTCGCCAGTCGAAGCGTCGGCCGAGTTCTTGATCGGAATGAAAATATGATCCGAGCGATCCGTCGCCCCGAGGGGTCGGACGAAGCCAAACCCCTTCGAGGTACGCCGAAAGGTTCCGATGATGGCACCTTTCGCTCCCTTCGTGACCGCGACGGAGGATTTCTCCAGTGTCTTATCTTTGGCGAGGACAAGCGTCCCCTGTCTCACCAAACGTTTGGCAGCCTTGCGAAACTCGGTGTATTCATCAGGCGGGAGTTTGAACGACCGAAAGAGCGCCTTGACCGTCATCGGTTGGTAGTCGGGACGAGAGACGGCACCGATCACCCTCGACTCATAATCCGGGATCGACATGAGCTCGCCCTCAGGGTCGCAGGATGGTCCGAAGCCCCTCAATGCTCGTTCCGAGCAGCCGGCTTGGCGATGAGTCAGAACGAATCCTCACCATTCGATTCCTCCTCTCGGGAGGGCGATCCTTTGTACACGCGATGCCCGACGCTCGGATCAAACGAGGTCCAGGTCGATCCGGCCGCAGGGTCGTCTCGGATCTGTCGGCAGTAGGCGAAGACCTTGGCGTCAAAATTGTCGAGATAGTGCAACGCAATCGCCTCGGGAGTCATCGGTGGTTTCGGACTCCCGAATTCCGGCGGCCCGTGATGGCTAACAATCATGTGCTTCAGTCGCATCACGAGTTCGTCAGGAAAGGCCTCTCCGGTCAGATCAACCGTCTGCCGAACCTTCTCGTCGAGCAAACCGACCCCCAGCACCAGATGGCCAATCAATTGACCTTGATCCGTGTAGCCAAACGCTCGTTCGTAATCGAGTTCGAGAACCTTCCCCAGGTCGTGCAGAAAGATCCCCAGAATGAGCAAGTCCCGATTCAATGCCGGATACAGGTTGGCGATCCGATCTGCCACCTCCATCATCGTCAGGACATGTTCCAGGAGACCGCCCTGGTATGCATGGTGAACTCTGACTCCGGCCGGAGCACTGGTGAAGCGCCCAAGGAATTGCTCGTCAATCAAGAAACACTCGGCCAGGGCCCTCAAATGAGGATCGGAAACGCCCATCAGCAACTGTCGGAGCCTGGCCGTCATTTCGGCAACGCTTCGAGTGCCTTGAGGCAAGAATTCCCCCAGGTCGAGCGGCTCAGACGGGGTCGGTTCCAGTTGCCAGAGAATCAGCTGGACCGACCCTTGAAAGAGTTGAACCTTTCCTTTGGCCTTTACATAGTCGCCCGTTTCGAAACTTCGGGCCTGCTCCTCGGAGGCATTCCAGAGCCGGGCGCTGATCGTTCCTGAACGATCTCGAAGATCGAGTTGCAGATAGAGTTGGCCCTGGCGATTCGATCGAAGTTGTTTCTCGGCGACGAGGAAAATTTCATCGACCGACTCACCGTTGGTGAGCTGTTTGACGTAGCGGCGCGTCATGGTGCGGGCAGTCGGTTGGGGCAGTGCGGCGGCGGGTTGCGACGGGACGTTCGGTCCCCGGTCGCGAAGCCCCTCAACAAAGGTCGGGTTTGGGTCCACGCGATCGAGAAGGCTGATTCTAGGCCCCCTTCAACCAACGGGTCAAGCCGACCAGACCCGCCCCCAGGGGTGCTCGTCCGGGGGCGGGGTGGGACGTTCGGGATTATCGACGCCCGAGCGAATCGCGTAACGCCTGTCGAGCGGCCAGCCGAGCTTGCAGATCAACCGGTTGGGGACGAGCCACCCCGATCGGCGAATGCGCTTCTCGGTTCGGGAATCGGTTGACCGGCCGTTCGAAGTTCGGCGTCCGGCGCAACGCCTGGCGAAGCTCAATCGGACCGGGTTCCCCGTCCGTCGGGAAGGGAGTCGGAGTACCGGTCGGCGTGTCAAACGGAGGGTAGGGGAACGGGCGATCCGGAGGTGAAGGGAGACCAATCACTCCGGCTGGCGGCAGTCCGAGCCCTGAGTCGCTCACCATCCGGGCCAGTTGCAAGTTCATCCCATTGCCGTGATGCGAAGCCTGGGCAACCTCCATTGTCACCTGGTCGATTACCACTCCCACGTAATAGGGAGCTCCGCCCGCAGGCAAGGCCACCGGCAGGACAGCGTCGAGGAAGACGACGTTTGGTGGATCCACCAGGTTCACATCACCCGGGACAAAGTTTTTCGTGGGAGCTTGCGACAACGGCAAAATGTTGTCGACCGTAAAGGTCCCCAGCACCGTGTCGTCTGGACTGAACGTCGTGTCTTGCGACGCCACGACCTGCACGATCACCGGCCCTTGCACGTTCGACGGTGCCCCGCCGTAGTTGGCGACCTTCACCTGAGGAACAATCGTATCCCCCGGATTCATCACCGGGGGCAAGCCCAGCGCAATAGCCTGCAAACGCGGCTGGTTCGGCACAATCTGGAAGGACTCGGCCTGACGCAGTACATTATTGGTGCGATCGAGGTCACGAACCTCTCGGTTCGGATCGAGTTCTAGCGTAATGAAGCCGGTCTGGCCCACCGTGGGGAACCCAGGCGGGGGCATGTCGGGAAGGGTGAAGGTTCCCGTCACCTGGGCCAGCCGATTCTGGGGAATCGCTGGAACATCGATGGTTCCCAGCAAAACGCGATTCCGAGACGGACCATGCCCTCGGCTGTTGAGGTAAACGAAAATTTCCGAGGGGCCGGCATCGGCCGTGCTCGTTGAACCCGGAAACTGCGCGAGTGGTTCGGGAATCGAACTCTGACCGAGGTTTGACACCTCGACCGTCACTGAGATCGGTCCACCGTAAGCCCCGACCGGCCCGGTGTACGAATCAGCGATTGCTAAATCAGGAATCGAAAAGCCCAGGGGCGTATAGGCCAGCAACTGCCGGCCTTCGAGGGTCTCCAGCGCGACCGGGGCCGATCGCCGTCGGGTTTTCCGCTCGCTGCCCCGCCGCGGGTGTCGCTCGGTCATTGCAACCACCTCTCACTTCCCGGCGGCCGGGGGCAACACGCCCCCGTCCCTCCAAGTCGCTCGAATCTCAATGGGGTGTCAGCCCGGACGGCGAACCGACCTGCCAAAACCTGACATGGTCGTACTTCGAGACCCGGAACCGACGAACATTTCGCTGCTCGTCTGTTGCTTCGTCCGATCGAGCCTGCCGACTTGGATCGAATTCCAAAACGTCAGCGACCGAAGTTCGTTTCCTGACAACAGGTTGCGAGACACCGTCAGCACCGAATGCCCCGATCAACCCGATTACGACGCCACCATCGATTCTACCGACACTCCACTCCCATTCCTTTTCCCGATCACCCCCGATGCCTCGATACGCACCACGATCGAACCCTCGGTGTGCGATCGATCCCGATCGACACACCCGAGGGCTTTCGAAGAACTTCAACGTGACTCAGGTCCCGCAATCGAGAACCCTTATCGCCGGTCGTGACGAACTTCTTCCTCGATCAGCTTGAAGAAATCGTCATCTTCGAGAGGGGCAGAACTCGGCCCCTGAGCCTCCGTCTGCTCCTCCACGGGGTCGACAGGATCAGGCTCAGGGAAGGCCTCACGGTCAGCAGGAGCGAACGAGTCGGATTTGACGCGAGGAGGTTCCTGTTTTGCCTTCGGTCGCTTCGATTCCGAGAACCCAGCCAGTTCCATCAAGGACGTGGGCTTGTGTGTGTCTCCCTCCTTGATCGCCTCTTCCTCTTCGAGAAAATGCTGACTATCCATCAGTGGAGCTGCCGGCTCATACTCAATGTGGAAGAGGTGATTGGCGATGGCCAGTTCATCGTCGGGCATGATCCCCTGAACTCGGTTCAGCTTCTGCCCGTTGATCTTGGTGCCGTTGGTACTTCCGAGATCGCGAACGTGCCACGTCCCGTTGATAAAGGACAAAACGCAATGACGACCCGAAATGTTCTCGAAATCCAGTCGGATATCGCTTGAAGGACGACGCCCCACCGTCATCTCTTTCTTCTTCAGCGGAATCGGGTCGCCACCGCCAAGGGGCTTCATCAGTCCCAGAAGTTTCTCTTCATGCATCATCTGGCTCCCGATGTCGCAGAGACTCCCAACAGCTCTGTCGATCGACGCCGTAGCGCCCTCAATGTCCCAGGCTAGCCATCTTCCGCCAGGACTCGCAACCCTCAGGCTCCCCTTCTTGAGGACGAGCTTGAGGGTTGGATCGACAGACGATGGTCAGTACGATTTGTTACGACGAATTCGAACGATCGGGACACTCTTTTTTTTTCGATGAGCTTGCGACCGATCATCCCTCAATTTCCCTCACGATCGAGGAACCTGGTGTGCTTCCGCGAGTGCTTGAACCCGAGGTGATGGATACCCCCGAGGAGGCCCACGACTACGACGCCATGGACCACGCCGAGGTCAACGCCCGCTTCGTGAGCGATCTGATCACCTATCATGGCCGTTCGCCCTCGGGAGAATGGCTCGACGTGGGGACCGGGACCGCCTTGATCCCGATTACTCTGTGTCAACGCGTTGAGTCATGCCGGATTGTCGGGACTGACCTTGCCGAACAAATGATCCTGCTCGGCCTGCAGAACGTGATCGCTGCGGGCCTCAGTCATCGCATCCGGCTCGATCGGGTCGACGCCAAGGCCATGCCCTACCCCGACCAGTCCTTCGAGGCAGTCCTCAGCAACTCCATCGTCCACCATATTCCCGATCCGCTGGCCGTCCTGGCTGAAATGGCTCGACTCGTCGCTCCCGGCGGCACGCTCTTCGTGCGCGATCTCACCCGACCGAACAGTCAGAACGAGCTCGATCGCTTCGTCCAGCTCTACGTCGGGCAGGAACCCGAACACGCTCAGGCCATGTTTCGAGACTCCCTCCACGCCTCTCTCACACTCGTCGAAGTCCAACACATGGTTGCGTCGCTCGGCTTGCCTCAAGACGGGGTTCAGATGACCTCCGATCGCCACTGGACATGGACCTGGCGGCGGCCGACTCGACCATTGACCTGAGGCGCCAGGAGTCGCTCCGCGATGGCTTCGATCCCTATCCCTCTCTTCCCGACCCCCGCCGACCTGACTATCCCCTGCCCCGGTGGTCCAAATCTCAAGGCCTGGCACTGGCGAAGCCCTCAACCTCAGGGCGTCCTCTTGCTCTCGCATGGCCTGGGAGAGCATGCGGGCCTTTATCGCACGTTGGCCGAGTACCTCGTAACCACGCTCGAACTCGATGTTCTAGGCGTCGACTTTCTGGGGCATGGCCGGAGCCCGGGTCGTCGCGGCCATCTCGCCCATTACGAGCAATTGATCGACAACCTTGATTCGGCGATCCAGTGGGCGAAGCAAGAACGCCCTGGGCTTCCCCGATTCCTCCTCGGCCACTCCAACGGCGGCGTCGTGGCCGCTCAGACCGTGTTGCGTTTTCCTGATGCGGTCGATGGGCTGATCCTCTCGAACCCGGCCTTTCGATTGAAGTACCGCCCCCCCTGGCACAAGCTCGCCATCGGCCACACCCTGCGAGTCATCGCCCCCTGGATCACCATCAGCGGGGCCTTACCCATCGAAGACCTCTCGCGAGATCCACTCCAGCAGGTCCAGCTCGCATCCGATCGACTCATCCATACCCGAGTGGGCGCTCCTCTGTTCTTTGGAATGCTCAATGCAGGGGAAGACGCGCTGGCCAAGGCTTCGCAGTTCCAACTCCCGTTGCTGCTGATTGTCGGGCCAGACGATCCAGTCATCGATCCCGACACCGGTCTGGCCTTTTTCGACCGCTACGGTGGATCGGAAAAGACCTTGCTCGCCCCTCCTGGATTCCGTCACGATCCTTTGTTCGAGAAGGATCGAGGACGAATCTATCACGGACTCGCCAACTGGCTCCTGTCGAGACGATGATCCCAACGACTTCTCGTTTCGGATAGATGCGTCAGCGACTCCCGACCTCGCGGGCCGCTCGACCCTTACTTCAATCGGTCGGATCGTGCGATCCGAGGCACAATGAATCGGTGCGGCCCCTTCACCGTGACATTCGGAAACTGATAGTAGTTCGCCTCATCGGTCTCTGATTGGAGCAAGAACCCCGGCTCTTCTCGAACGACGATTCGCCCCCGACGTTCAGGCCCGTTCTCCGCGTGGTCAATCGTCCATGCTCGTGCGACATCCCCTCCATGAGAGATGATCAACGTCCTCCCGGCCAATCGCTCCGGATCGGCAATCAGGCCCTCGGTTTCAAACCAACCGAGTCCTCCCGAGCCGGGCGCTCGCACAACCTTGCGGATTCTCCCCTCAACCCGTTCTTGTTCGACCCGAATCCCTTCGTACGATACGAAGGTGCCGCCGACCAGGGTTATCCCTTCGGATCGAACTCGGACGAGTAATCCGTCGGTATTCAGGACCGTGCCGTCCGTGAATCGAACCGATTGAGGCGTACCCGGACTTGTGTTGAACAGAAGGAACTCGGTTCCGGTCACCGTCTCCAGCACAATCAAGATCGTTCCTTCCGGAGACTCCACACGCCCCACTCGCCGGATACCCGAACGATCCGGAGGTTCGTAAAGGGTCACAAACGTCGACTTCAGTGCTTCCGGTTCATGAGACGACTTCCGAAGGATCAGGACCCCCCGATCCTCTTCCGAAAGATCGGGAGCATGCCCCGTATACAGGGTCGCCTCGCCGCGATTGAGCAAATGCAACCGGATCAAGGGGCCCGACGGTCCGTGTAACTCAGCGAAGGTTGGACCCTCGATCTGGCCGTTCTGAAGCTCCGAAAACGCGCCGAATGCCTGAAGAAACCAACGACCATCCTCTACCCTGGCGTTGGGGACGTAGACGATCGAACTCGGCAACAAGGTTTGGGGCCCCGGTTCGAGCGGTTGGATGGTCCTCCAGTACGCCGAGGAGTTCGGCGGCGCATGATAGAGCGCATCATGCTGATGCCCACCATGCACCTCGAACACACCAACCGCGAACCGAACCTGTGCGTCGTGCACCACCGCCAACGTATGCCGATAGCGAGTACTGCTCGCCGGATAGGCTCGCGGGTCACTCATGGTGACCACTTGCAGATCTGATTCCGCGGCAAAGAACAGGATATTGCTTCCGGGGGCTGGCCTTCGTGCTTCGGCCGGAGATTCGCGCTGGTTCAGTCCGTTGAGGATCACCAGATTGTGGGCAGCCGACGACCGCTCCCAACCGCTCGTGGTGGGGCCGTAGTCGTCCAGATCGCCGAGAACCGTCCGCCCTCCAAAGGCCAGTCGCATGCCAAGCCGATCGTATCGTGCCTCGCCGTAATCGGAAAAACCCCGTAGCTCCAGATCGATGGCCGAGTCCCCCTCTCCGGTCGAAAGCCTCGCCAGTCCGGCACCTCCCAGAAGAGTCGGCGCACGAGTCGGCTCTCGGATCGACATGGCCGGCCAGGAAACCTGCTGAACCTGTTCGACAGCCGGGTCCACAATCGCCGCGTCTCCAGCCTTTCGAGCCAGTGGGATCAAGGCCGCCAGTGATGCCCCCGGTCGGTCGACCTCTGGCGATTCCGCCAGAGCGATTGGATCAGAACCGGTGACCACGGTGGGAGCCCTTGCAGTCAATCCTCCCCCGACCGTGTCCAGTTCCGGCACGAATCCTTGAAACCAGCCATCAATTAACCCGAGAACACGCCGATGTGCTTCCGGATCAACCGATTTCCAGTGCCCATCGTGATAAAAACCTCGACGAGCCAGGGCATCGAGCGTTCGCAGGCCCGCGGATCTGAGTTTCGGATCATCCAGCAAGTGACCCACCGCGAGTAATCCCCTTGCTGCGTAGAGGGACTGCTCGTCATGCGGGTCGGGATGCCCGAGAAGAAACTGCGCCGAGGCTCTGAAAAATTCCTCCTCGATCACACGGCGCGGCTCTGGCTCGCCCAGCAGTGTCCCCGCCTCGCCAATCGCCGGGTCATCGCGGAGGATCGCATAAGCGATCACGAGATTCATCGGGACGTTCAACGCCCCGGATCGGTCCCATTTTGCCGATCGGAACTCTTCTCGGTAGGGTGGCTTGAGGTTTGCCGGCTGAAAGAATTTCGGCTGGCTTGGATGATCAAAATGAACCGCGTACTCCGGATAGACCTGAGCAAACCGGAGCAAGATTACCGCGGCCAGGGTCGCCACCTTCGGATCGCGGTCTTCAGGGATTGCGTCCCGATGGCGGATGGCCGCATAGAGTGCGAACCGCGCGAGAAACGTCCGAGCAAGATCGTCTCGCTTCGCATCCAGGTATATCCGTTCCTGGGGATATCGGGCCCGATTCCCTTCGACAAGGTGGTACGGGTATTGGTGCGTGACACCTTTCAGCACCTCAACCGCCTGCGACGGAATCGCGTTGTTCACTTTCGTGGGGATCGTATCGTTCGGAAAGCTCGCTTCACAGTTCCGGCAGGTCAGGAGTTCCGGCGATCGGACCGACCAGGAGAAGGTCTCTCCCGTCTCTTGAGCTTCGCACGCGGGACATCTCACGAAGTAAAAGCCCGCTTGACTGGGCACCAGATCGGCCACCGCCTGGGGTTCGAGCGCAAGCAGCGCCTCGACATCCGGATCAGACCAGAACTCGTCTTGCCAGGGAGCCGGCAGCGAGAATAAGGCGAAGGGATCAGCATCGGGAAGATCGGCAACCGATTGTGCCTGGCTGATCGCCGCAACGCCAAGACCAGCCAGAACGATCAAGACCCGGACCGCCTTCGGGGCGATCGGATTGAGACGAGGATTCTGAGGATGGTGGAAGGTCATGGGGCGGGATCCTTCCCGATTCGAAAGGGGGGCGAACCGTCCGAATCAGGCGACACCTCGAAGCATCGCGGGACGGTGTCCGGGCAGTCCGTCCTGAACTGCCCGGCAATTCAACTGAGTGAGCAGTGATTATGCCGATCAGGCCACAGGGATCAATTCCGTATCGAGACGGCCCTCGATTAATTCATAAAGCTGCATGGTGCCGACCTTCTCCCCCGCTCCGAGTTTGACCCTGGCCTGACGATCTCTGGCCCGTTCCAGCTGGCCCTCGGAATGGAAGCAACAGTAGACTCCGTAATTTCTGAGCTCCTTTTGAGTTCCGTCAGTCCAGGGTGCGGCCACTTTGTGGATCGCGGGCCGATCACAGCCCTCGACATCACAAACAGGCGTATAGTGATAGAACAGGCTCGGATGGCTCATCGGTCGATTCCTCTTTCGGACGAGCCGCTTGCCGCAATGCGTGTCGGTCCTCCGATTGGGCCGAGATCCACGCGGCGACGGGGAGATCAATGACGTGGTAAGAACCGCAGAACCCCGTCATCATGAATTGTAGGACGTGGCGACGAATCTCCCAAGGACAACTGACCGCGAATCGGGTGCCGGGAATCGTTTTTTCAGGAGCTGACTTCATGGAAGGCCTGTGGTTGACCCCGTTGCTTTGGTGTCTGGGGCTGATCGCTCCGACTCAGTTGGGCCAACTCAATCCTCCAGCAGCGATCACGACGGAGGGGGTGCCCCCGATCTCCAGGACCCTCGAACGCGCGTTGGCCCCCTACCGGACGGTACCCGGTTTTGGCTTTGAGGGCTGGCTGGGAGACCGTCGGGAGTTGCTCATTCGGGCCGGTGCCGCCCCCTCCGGTCAGGTCTTCAGTGTCGTCACACCAGGTGCACCCCCTCAGCAGCTTTCACGGCTCTCGGCCCGCCTGCTCGGGGTCGAGCCTCGGCCCGGCCGCAACCAGTTTGTGGTGCTTTATGACACCGAAGGAAATGAATCCGTTCAACTTGCGTTGATTGACACCCGGGTGGGCCTGATCGGCCGCCTAACCGATGGCCACTCCCGCCACAGCGAGCCCCGATGGAGTCGAGATGGTCGAAGCCTCGCTCTGACCGGCGACGCTCGCAACGGCCGGGACTTCGATGTGTACCTCATCCGACCCGACGATCCCGAACCCACTCCCATTCTTCTGGCCGAAGCCGAGGGCCTGACCACGGTGGAAGATTGGTCGCCCGATGACCGTTCGGTGGTCACGGTCGAGGTCAATGCCGGACATGACGTTCGCGTGCGGACGATCGACGTGGAATCGGGAGCTTCGACCGTGATCCTTCCAGGTCCCGGCACTTCGGGCGTTCATAGCCCCGCCTCTCCTCGGTGGTCTGCCAATGGCGAGTCGATCTTCCTCACCGTCTATGACGGCGGAGAATATCGGCGCCTTGCCCGACTCGACCTCGCTTCCGGAGACCTCCAGATCCTCTCAGACTCGATTGAGACAGATGTCGAATCCTTCGCGGTCGCCGACGACGGCAAGACCCTCGCGGTCACGGTCCACGACGATGGCTACTCATCGCTTCGGATTCTCGACGCCGAAACCGGTAAGGAACTGGCTCGTCCTGACGTTCCTGACGGTCAGATCGACAGCCTCTCGTTCCGCCCGGGTTCCAACGAGGTCGCCTTCAATCTCGAAACTCCCCGGGAGCCGTCACAGGCCTACTCCGTCATCGTTTCCACGGGTGTGGTCGTTCGATGGACGCGAAGCCTCCCCGGCAGTACAGGGGTTCGCATTCCTAACTCTCCGGAACGTTTGCGGTATCCGTCCTTCGATGGTCGAGAGATTCCCGTCTTCATCTTCCGTCCTGATCCCCGCCGATTTCCCGGCCCTCGCCCTGTGCTGATCGACCTGCATGGTGGACCTCAGGCCCAGGCTCGCCCTTCGTTCCTGGGACCCGACGCCTACATCGTCTCCGAACTGGGGATCGCCCTGGTCGTTCCCAACGTACGAGGCTCCAGCGGGTATGGACTCTCCTACCTTCAGCTCGACGATCGTGAACATCGCGAAGATGCCGTCCGAGATATCGGGGCGCTCCTCGACTGGATCGCCCACCAGCCTGAGTACGACCCGAATCGGCTCGTCATCCGAGGAGGGTCCTATGGCGGTTATCTCGTGCTTGCCTCAATGGCTCGATTCGGCGACCGCATCACCGCGGGCATCAACCTCGCGGGCATTTCGGACTTCGAAACCTTCATGGCCGATCAACCACCGTTACGGCTCGACCTCCTTCGTCTCGAATTCGGCGACGAACGCGACCCGAACACTCAGGACTTCTTCCGGACCATCTCCCCGCTCCGACGCGCCGACCAGATCACCAGCCCTTTGCTCGTCGTCCAGGGGCGAAACGATCCCCGCGTCCCGGTCGCCGAGGCCCGCCAAATCGTCGATGCCGTCCGAGAGAATGGTGTTCCGGTCTGGTACGTTCTCGCCGAAAACGAGGGACACGGCTATTCTCGGGCCGAGAATCTCGAATTCCTTCGAGCCGTCGAGGCGACCTTCCTGGTCGAGCATCTTCGGAAGACCCGATTGCCCGTCGATTCCGAGCCTTCATCCCCCTGAGCGTTGGGCCAGGCGATCATCATCCTGCAAAGGCACATACTCGAACACGAGGAATCGCTCTTCCCTACCCATCCCGTCGTCAACAATGCCGCCGTTGACCGTGTAGGAGCGGACGTCTCGAAGCTCGAAGCAAAGGCCGATGACATCCAGCCAGGCCGCCAGGCCCAGATTGAAGCGGGGATCGTCGTTGTAGATGACAATCCGAAGCGGGTGCTCCTTCGACACCCGATCGAGTCGCGGCCGAGCAGGGTCCTGATCGATCGGCAAGGCGATCGCACGGTTGGAAAGGTACAACTCCAGCCGACCGAGCCGCCAGTAGGTCCCCTCGAATGTTGTCCCTCTCATGGCTCGACTACAACCCACCTCGGCCCCTCGGGCCACCTCGGGCCAGAACCATCGGGCGAAATCGCGAGTTCGCTGATCTTCTCGTGTGCGATATGGGTGGACCAGATCCGTCGTCAGCAGTCCCAACCCGATCACGGCCAGACCCACCAAGACCTGCGTCAACCGTCGCGCTCGATCCCCTTCCATCACGAACCGATCCAGCAGCCTGGCCGCTCCGACGCCGATCATCACGCAGAGACTCGGCGCGATGTGCTGCATCGTGCGAGCCGACCCTCCATACGGGTACTGCCCCAGCATTGAGGCGAGGAAGGTCATCCCGATCGGTGCCAGCAGGATCGCCACGAGCCCCCGACTCCCCGTCTTCCAGAGCGCAATCAGACCAAGAATTGCCAACACCGTTGAGACAAGGCTCGCCCCTTGCTCGCCTCCAATCGGATAGCCGAACGCCTCCCCCACATGGGTCAGCAGCAACCACTGCGGCATCCGAAGCGGCTTGTCCATCGGTGGAAATGCCGCGGACCAGTAACCATCGCGATAAGTCGACGAAACTGCGTCGCTCTGATCGCCCGTGCTGAGTGCATAGACTCCCAGAAAGGTCAGACCGACCACCCCCAAGTACACGGTTCCAATTCTCCGGAGCTTGAGATCAGGCAGTTCCACGGATCGGGACCAGAGGATCGGCACCATCGCCACGCCGACCCCTCCTGCGACAAACGTTGCCGGATGCGAGCAGATCATCGCCACTGGAGCCACCAGCAGCATAAGCCGGAGGGCTCCCGTCCGTTCCGGCGATTTCAGCCAGACGATGGCCGGCAGCATCACGACCACTGCTGCCAGCAGATCGAACGCATACGGCTTGACCTCTACCGCATGTCGAATCGGCGCGTAGGACACCGCAAACACCGCCACCGCCAGCAGTGCTGCCAACGGGTTGATCGCCTTCCTTGCCATCCAGGCAAAGACGGGGACCGCGACCATCCCGCAAACCGCCGGAGCCAGCCGAAGCGCCCCCTCAGAAGGCCCAAGCACCACCACGATCAGGCGCTCGACCCACAAAAAACCGATTGGTGCAACCTGAGCGAAGGCCAGGGGTTCGATCAACTCCCCGAATCCCCTTCCCAGAAGATTCACCGCGACCATCGCCTCATCGCCCCAGAGCGGGCGATCCGACAAATAGCGAACCAATCGGATCAGAACCCCGAAGGCCACAAACCCGATCAGCCATCGGTGGATGACCTGGGATCGATCGGGTTGCTCAACCACTTCGGACCGCGACCGCTCGACGGCCCCGAACATTCGGCTAGGCTGGAACCGTCGGGTCCTCTCGACTCCTTCTGCAGAGGTCTCCACCGTGATGCCTCCGGTCGCCAGAAGTTCACTCCCCGATTCCATTTCCGGGAGTTCGACTGCTCGCCAAACGGTTCTTTACCCGATCGTCGCCAATCTCGCACCCCGAATTGCCGTCTCTCGGACCGTTCGACGATCACTCTGGTCGGACCCACACAAAATGCCCCACCAGTAACCCCGCCAGGAATGCCAGGAAGAGCGCGATAAGGACAAACATCGACCACGAGAGCACCGCCAGCCGAGGAATGACCACATCACGACTCACCCGAGGCCGCACGATCGCCTCGTTCGGTGTGCTCGATTCCAACGGATCGGGCCGCACTCCTCGCCCCGTGGGATTCTCGTGAAACCTCAAGCCAATCGACTCCGGAACCGGCGGCTCAACCTCTTCGGAACGTCGATCTTCCGCAACTCGAACCCGAGATTCGGGTTGACCTCCCGATCGACGAACCTGCTCGACCTCCGGAAGTTGGCCAGGTTCCGCACGATCCTCGTCCGTGTCTTCGGGGAACATGGTTCGAAGCTCGTCCGAGCTAAGCTCGATGGCGTCAAAAAAACCCGACGCCTGCTGGTTCGCCTCGCCGGGTTCGGGGGGAACACCCGATGATTCCTCGGGAAACTCCGGAGCATGGGTTCCCAGGCCAGCAGCGGTCGAACCGGAGTTCGGTTCCGGGACGACCAGGCTCGTCCCGCATTTCGGACAGTTCACGGCTCGACCCACCCGCGAGGGAGCGACCCCAAGCAGTTGACCGCACCGATCACATCGAAATTTCAATGGCTCGGGGGGCATACCGAAGGTTCCTCTGGGCAAGTCGTCACGAAATAATCCCCTGCATTGCGTCGTCCTTCAGAGTACGACCCCAGACCTTGGTCCGCCAGCGGACCGCCTCGGCTTCCTCCCGATGCTTGACCCTGCCCGACGGGACGACAGAATGGAGCCAGATGACGGGCCCATCGAACCGAAAATCAACGAAATGGTTCCATCGCCGCCCCAGATCGTCGCTCAAGGTGTCGTGTCCGAGAGCCTGAGAGTACCGGTTCGGGGCAAGGGCATCATCGTCTGAAGGGATTCACAGCTTCGCTTCATCCTGGGGCGAGCGGTTCCAGCCTTGATGAAACGGTCGTTTGACCTCGCGACTCGCCTTCGAAGGACGATGTGAGGACGAACGAGGACCCACAGGGAGGCCCCATGATGATTGGTATCCGCCATCGGCACCGGCGGTTCCTCGACCTCGCCATCCTTTGCTCGTCGATGGCCGCCCTGGGATGGTGGACCATGGCGGAGGAGGCCAGGGCCGATCAGGTTGTCCTCAAGAATGGGGGGATGATCCGGGGGATCGTTGAGCGCGACAACGCGATTGTCACGGTCTACGACGGTCTGAAGCGCACCGTGATCCGCCAGACGAAGATCGAGCAGGTCTCTCCCGAACCGCCGACCGCCCGGCAGGAGCTCGAACGCTTCTCGCTCGTCCAGCCGATCGAGGTCCACGGCGGTGAAATGCCCTCCCACGCCCTCAGGATCCGAACTGCCCCCTGGGACGAATTCGGCCAGCGACTATTCGAATATTCCCGGTACTCCGGCCGATCGCTTCGTGCCGAACGGATGAAACAGGCGATCAACGAGATCGGCCCCGACATCGTCAAGTTTCGAGGCATCGACGGCTTCTGGCTCGGCCAGCTCGCCACCAACGAGGTGCCCCGAGACGTCATCCTCGGTCTGCTCGACCGGGTCGATCCGACCAATAAAAATGAACGTTTACGCGTGGCCCGCTTCCTCATTCAGGCCCAGTGGTACGACGAGGCCCTGGCCGAGCTCGATCGCCTCGAATCCTCCTTTCCCGAACTCTCCTCCACCATCGCCAACGTCCGCCTCACGGTCCGCGACCTTCAGACCCAGCGGGCGCTCGACGAGGCCGATCGGCTCGTCAACGTCGGCCAGCCTCGCGCGGCCGAAGCCTTGCTCACGGCCTTCAACTCCGAAGGAGCCTCGATCACCCTCCAGGACAAGGTGGTTCAGAAGCTTAAAGAACTTCAAACCACCCGAGAAGCACACCGCGCCTTCGCCTCCGAGCTGAGATCGCTCCTCGACAACGCCCCTGAGTCGATCCGTCTCGACCTCCGTGCCGAAACCTTCGAGATTCTTCAAGCACTCGCAGACGTCCCCGATGCGGTCGCTCCTCGCCTTGCTCCCGGTCGAAACCGGAACGAGGCTGATGGCTCCCCCATCCCCTCCGAAGTCCGCCTCAGCCGCGCCCTCTCTTCCTGGGTGGTCGGTACCGAGCACGCCATTGATGATCCCGCCGCTGTCCGAGAACTCTGGGAGACGCGTAACCGAATCGTCTCCTACCTTTCCTCAACCGACGCCGCCGATCGCGAACAACTCCTTTCCGAACTCCAAAGCGGTTCGACCGACGACGCAGAGAACGTCCCCGAACCCGCCGACCTGGAACGGATCTCACGGATCATCCGGCATCTGCCCCCTCCGTTTGCCAGTGACGAGGTCCCCGCCGGAGGTGTTCCCCTGATCCGCCGTGTCATCGACGACGTCAACCCAACCCCAACCGAATACGCCATCCTTCTCCCCCCCGAGTATCACCCCCTTCGCTCGTATCCGGCCCTCGTTGCTTTGCACGATGGTCGAGGAGCGCGATCGGCACTCGACTGGTGGGGGCCCGAGGCCGCCCGGAACGGCTTCATCGTCATCGCCCCGGAATACATGGCCCCGGCTGAGTCACCCGACTACCGCTACTCCACCGATGAGCACGCCGCCGTCCTTCTCTCGCTTCGAGACGCACGCAAGCGTTTTTCGATCGATCCCGATCGCATCTTCCTCGGCGGCTCGATGCTCGGCGGCAATGCCGCCTGGGACATTGGCCTGGCCCATCCCGACGTCTTTGCCGGGGTCGCCACCCTGTCGGGAATTCCCGCCAAGCACGTCGCCAAAACCCGAGCCCACGGCGCCTATGTTCCCATGCTCATCGTCATCGGTGATCTGGCGACCGCCTCGACCGAGAGCCTCGTCTTCGACCTGGCCAAGTCCATGATCAGTAAAACATGGGATGTCACCTATGTGGAATACCTCAAGCGCGGCCTCGAACCCCTGCCTGAGGAACTCCCCGCGGTCTTTGACTGGATGAAACATCGGACCCGAGAAACCCACCGCAAGGACTTTGAGGTCGTCGCCTCCCGATCGAGCGACGACCGCTACTATGGCCTTGTGATCCGAGACTTCCTTCCTGGCCGCACCCCGGCCCCGGAAGCGGTCGATCCCCTTGGCTCAAAGCTCGACCCGGCCACCATCACTTGCAAAACCAGTACGCTCAGCAACCTGATGGCTCTGACCGTCAGCGGCATCAATGCCATCGACATCTGGCTCGCTCCCGAGTACTTCGATTTCAACGAGCGCATTCAGATCCGCATCAACGGCAAACGCCTTTTCCACGATCGCGTGAAGCCCGACCTCCGCGCCTTGCTCGAAGACGTTCGGATTCGGGGCGACCGCACCCAACTTTACTGGGCGAAACTCCCCCTCGGCGGGAAACGCCCCGGGTAATGGCTCCTTCGTCACCGCTTGGTGACGAGAATCCGCGCAAGGCACTCCTGACACTCCTTTCGGAATTCGGTCCCTCCCCGGCCCTGCCAGCCTCCAGGCTGATCCTCCATCCGTTCCGATCCATTGCTCCCTCCCTGGCAGGGGACTTCGCGATCGGTACAATGGGTGCCATCGGCTCTCAATCCCGCCACGATTTCGTCCCGGATGATCCGGAGCAATCCATGCCCTCGGCCAATGAACTGTACGATAAGGCTGTCGATTTACGAGACGCTGGAGATAAGGAAGCCGCCATCGCGACGCTGAAGGAAGCGGTCGAGGCGGAACCCGACCATACCCTATCCCATGGACTTCTCGCCCGTCTTTGCGTTGATCTTGGCCAGTTCGACGACGCGATCAAGCACGCCCAACGGGTCGTTGAACTCGAACCCGAAGACACCTTCAGCTACACCGCAATGTCGGTCATCTACCAGCGATGCGGCCGCATCCCCGAGGCTGAGGAGGCGATGGCCAAGGCCCGAATGAAACAGATGGGGCTCGATTGACCCCCGACCTGCTGAGGTGCTCGCATCTCACCGCACGGAATGACCGGGCCAAACCGAGACGTGTCGTCCCCATCCATCTGATCGCTCCACCTCATTCGTTCTCGCACCCCGGAGCCCCACCGATGATCGCGCCGCTTGTGGTGTTGCTGGCCTCGCTCCCCGTGCCGATCTCCCCTCTTTCGGGAGCCGATCCCACCTGGATCGAGACCAATCTTGACGGTCTGATCGACCTCTACCAGCATCTCCACCAGCACCCCGAGCTCTCCAACTTCGAGGAACAAACCGCGGCTCGAATCGCCCGAGAGCTCCACGAGGTGGGCGTTGATGAGGTCTCCCCCGGCATCGGTGGGCACGGCGTCGTCGCCTTGATCCGCAACGGCGACGGTCCGACCGTCCTCGTCCGGACCGACCTCGACGCCCTTCCCGTTGTCGAGGACACGGGCTTACCCTTTGCCAGCACCGTCACCACCACCGACGAATCTGGCGAGACCGTCGGTGTCATGCATGCCTGCGGACACGACGTGCACATGACCTGCTTCGTCGGCACGGCCCGGTGGCTCTCGGAGCATCGAGACGCCTGGTCCGGCACCGTCCTGCTCGTCGCCCAGCCGGCCGAAGAACGCGTGAGCGGTGCCCGAGCCATGCTCAACGACGGCCTCTACGAACGCTTCCCCCGCCCTGATTTCGCCCTCGCGCTGCACGTCGCCTCCGACGCTCCCGTCGGCCACGTCGCCTATTGCGCTGGCCCGGCTCTGGCAAGCGTCTCCAGCGTCGACATTACGGTGAAGGGGAAAGGGGGCCACGGAGCCTACCCCCACCGAACGGTCGATCCGATCGTCCTGGCCGCCTCGCTCGTCATGGAGTTGCAAACGATCGTCAGCCGAGAGGTCGCCCCGACCGATCCGGCCGTCGTCACCGTCGGCTCGATTCAGGGCGGCTCGAAGCACAATATCATCCCCCCCGAGGTCACGCTTCAGCTCACCCTCCGCTCCTACAAGACCGAGGTCATGGATCAGCTCCTCGATGGCATTCAGCGCCGCGCCCAGGGGCTCGCCCACGCCCATAACGCCCCCGACCCTATCATCACCATCGGCGACAACACCCCACCGACGGTCAATGACCCTGATCTCGTCGCCCGCATCGTCCCCGCCCTCGAAACGGCTCTCGGACCCGACCGCGTCATCCCGACCACTCCAGTCATGGGTGCCGAGGATTTCGGCCTTTATAGCCTCGACGGCGCGATCCCCGGCTTCATGTTCTGGCTCGGCACTGTCCCCGCCGATCGCTTCGCCGACGCCCAGAATGGCGGAGAGCCGCTTCCGTCGCTCCACTCCCCATTGTTCGCCCCCGATGCCCGACCGGCCGTTGCAACCGGCATCCGCGCGATGACCGCGGCCGTTGCTGAACTCCTGCCTGCCTCAGGGGTAAAGGATCGCTGATCGTCTTCAACGCAGGGGCACCCCTTTCGATGAGCGTTTCGTACGACGAGGCCTGGAACCTGTTGCACGACTGGACCGCCTCACCCTCGCTGCTCCTCCACGCGAAGACGGTTGAAGCGGTCATGCTCCGCGCCGCCCACCAGTACGGTCGTGGTGCCGCGGATGAGCAGCGTTGGGCAATCACCGGGCTGCTCCACGATGCCGATTACGACCGCTGGCCCGACGAACACCCTCGCCACATTGTTTCCTGGCTGGAAGAACGCGGCGAACCTGAGATCGCCCATGCGATTTCGAGTCATTTCACTCGATGGGGAGTCCCCGCCGAGACTCCCCTCGATCGCGCCCTGCTCGCCTGCGACGAGTTAACAGGCTTTATCGTGGCCTGCTGCCTTGTCCGGCCCGATGGAATCTCGACCCTCAGCGCATCGAGCGTCAAGAAGAAGCTCAAGGACCGCTCCTTCGCTGCCAAGGTTGACCGCGACGAGGTCCGCCTTGGGGTCGAACACCTTGGGGTCTCCCTCGACGATCACATCCGCTTCATCATCGACGCGGTCTCCCCTCACGCGAACGACTTCGGCCTCGGACCCCGTCCTGCCCGAGGTTCGTGACGAGTTCGTCTCCCAGAACGCTTCGCCGATCCCGCCAGTCGGTAGCCCCGTCTGATGATGCCCATTAAAATCACCCTCCTCGGGGCGACGATTGCTCGGCCGATTCGTCGCAGCACCACGACTCTCCCTCGACGCTCAACCGGAGCCGATCGCAATGTTCCCAAGCCTGACCGTCCGCACACTCGCCGCCCTCGGCCTGCTCGCCGGAGGCGCGTTTGCCCTGGAGGCCGCGATGTCGTCGCAGCAAGATGCACCGAAGCTCGGCTACGACGATACCCCGTTCCTCCCTGGTGGCACCTACCGCGTCCACGATGGTACCCGGCCGCAACCCCCCGTGATCGAGCCCGGCACCTCTAGCACCCAGGACGAGCCCGGCAAACCTCCCTCAGATGCGGTCGTCCTTTTTGACGGAACCGACCTGTCCGCCTGGGCCTTACCAAACGGTCAGGAGGCCCCCTGGCTTGTCGAAGACGGAACCATCCGCGTCGCCCCTCGAACCGGATCAATCCAAACGAAGCAGGAATTCGGCGACTGCCAACTCCACCTCGAATTCGCCAGCCCTGAACCCGCCAGCGGGAGCGGCCAGGGACGCGGCAACAGCGGCATCATGTTCTTCGGCCGCTACGAAATTCAGGTGCTCGACTGCTTCGAGAACCAGACCTACCCCGATGGACAAACCGGCGCGATCTACGGCCAGTACCCACCCCTGGTCAACGCCTCTCGCCCTCCCGGCCAGTGGCAGACCTTCGACATCATCTTCAAAGCGCCGAAGTTCAACGACGACGGTTCGGTCGCTGAACCGGCCTACGCCACCGTGTTCCATAACGGCGTCTTACTCCACCATCACACGCCGCTTATCGGCGCCGTTGCCTTCCGAGAGGTCGCCCGTTACCAGCCTCACGGTCCGAAAGGTCCCTTGATGCTCCAGGATCACGGCGATCCCGTCCGATTCCGGAACATCTGGATTCGCGAGCTGAAGGGCTACGACGAGGGTTAAACCAGCCGACGCTCCCGGTTCCAAACCTGAAACAAACAGGGACGGCTATCAGCGATCGCTGACAGCCGTCCCCATGCTTGTTCGCCTTTTTGAAATTGATTGATTGAAACATCCTGACTGTTGCAGGATCAACAATCCTTACGAGTTCGGGATTGGGAACAGTTGCAAGTTCTGAATCCGCCAGACTCCGCCTTCTTCTCGAACGCGGACCTGCACGAATTGTAAAATGAGTGAACCCCCAATATCAGGCTCGAAGGTCCCACCGATCACGAGCAAGTCTGGCCCGACAAAGCGCGCGTATTCGACCACGTTTCGTGACGTGATCTGAGCCGAATCCTTGAACAGATCCGCGTAGAGTTTTTGGATGCGTTCTTTTCCACGGTAGTGCTGCGTTTGCATGCTACTATCCGTGGTCGAATACAGGGTGATGGCCGCATCATCCGTGTAGTTCGCTGCCATGCCGGCAGCATCTTTTGAATTGAAGGTCGCCGCCCCGGCTTCGAGCAACCGGGTCGCGGTGGCCGCGGCATCCTGGGCTGGAGCAGTCGTCCATACCAGAAGCAAGACGCTCAGTGTCAACGATGCCATGAGAGGAACCCTCCGTTCGTTCGGGAGGAGAATGGTGTGAATTTCATCATACGCCATTGCCGCAAGGATTCCAAAACTCTTCCGACCTTTCCCCGGAATCAGGTTCCCCAATGCTGCTGGGTCAACGACTCGTTTCCAACGCATCCGGCTCGCTATCGGAGATTTGCAAGACCCGATCCAGCCGCGTGATCGCGAAGAATTCTCTGAGATGCGGATTCAAGCCACACAACTTCAGCCGCCCACCCGTCGGCCGGAGCTGACGATCGAGCCGGATCAAGGCCCCAAGCCCCAGGCTCGACAGAAATTCCACCTGGGAACAATCGAGCACCAGGCACGACCAGCGCCGAACCATCGCTTCGTCAATCAAGGCCGCGCCCAGCTCCTCCGGCAGCTTCGGCGTCAGCAATTCGATCTCCACGAACCCGTCGCGCTCAATCACGCGATAGGTCCCCTCGACGCTTCCCGCTGGTGCCGCGTTCATGATGATCCATCCTCGTAAGACGCTCGAAGGCCCTGTGTGATCGGCCATCGGTTCCCCGCACCGATCCCAGACCCCCTCGCCGGGTCAATCCGAGCGAATCCCTCAACACTCTGCAAGCAGCGTGATCGAGTCAGGAAACCGCTGCAGGTCCACTGTCTCGGATCACGCTCCTTCCATCATGGAAAAGGTGGAAAATGCCTGATCCGATTCCGGAGTTCGATCGCCGAGCACCAGCGCGGCCACCGACTCACCCACGGCCGGGCCATGCTTGAAGCCATGCCCCGAGCCCCCTGTCACGATCCACGCGTTGGTTGACCCCTGCAATCGATCGGCCAGGAAACGACCGTCGATCGCTTCGGTATACTGACAAACCGACGCGGCGATCAAGGGTGCATCCGCCATTCCGGGAAACCGTTTCGCCAATAACGACCGAGCGTTTTCCAGTCCCTGGGCCGATGGCGTTCGGTCTCCTGTCGTCGGGTCGAACTGCGAACCACGGGTATCATCCGCGATCTTGAACCCCCCCACATCGCCATCTCCTGGGACGCCGTACCAAAATTCCGCTCCGTGAAAGGCCCAAACCGGTAACCGCGAAGGCCCAAACCGGACATCCCCCGGAGGTGTTCCAAAGACAAACACTTCTTGCCGAGTGACCGGCATCGACCACTCGTGAAATCGTTTGAGAAACGACCCTTGCCAGGGGCCCACGGCGAAGACGAACACATCGGCCCTCTCTCGTGAGCCATCGGCAAGCACAAGTTCCTCCATCCGCCCCGATCGAATCGCCCCCGGCTCGACCCATGACTCCCGATACGTTCCCCCCTCTGCAACCAACGCATCTCGCACCGCAAGGCATGCCTCCCTCGCCCGGAGCACTCCAGCTCCGGGCTCGACGATCGCTCCTTCCAGATCATCAGTCCGGATCTGGGGATAGGCCCTCGCCGCTTGATCGGCCTCGAGCCACTCGTGCGGAACCCCCGCAGTGTTCAAATTGGTCAGCACGGCCTGCTCCACTTCCGAGCGCTCCTGCGCTAACCAAATCATCCCGATCGGGTCGAACAACCGACGCCCCGACCGCTCCTGTTCCTCCACCCACAGCTCCCGAGCCCGGCCGGCGAGCCGAACCATTTCCGGATTCACGTACGACTGCCGGAAAACCCTCGTCGCCCCCCCCGAACTTGACCGCGCATGCCCCGGTCCCCAGGCGTCGATCAGAACAACCTCGCACCCCCTTCGACGCAGTGACAACGCCGTCCAGCCACCAAAGGCTCCCGCTCCCACGACTGCAATCCGCGCTTGCGTCGTCATGCCGACTCCTCCCGCGTATGAACGGCAGAATTGCTCCCGCTTCGTTCTGCCTTCACCCTGTTTCTCAAGAACATGACTCCATCCCTGTCACGTCCAAATCGCTTCCGGTTCGACTCGGTCCACTTCTCTAGGAGTTGCGCGACCCCAGACAATCCGGAAGACTCATCTTTACCAGTGAAGCATCAAGAGCTCCCCCTCCCAGAATCGAATCTCCAATCGGGCGGAAATGTCACTATTTTTTTTTCGAAGCTTGGCTATAATCATCCTGGCTGGTTGGATGATCGAGCAAGCGATGCAGGTTCTCTCAGAGCTCGCCTCGGCTTTCCCGTTCCCACCTTTCCTGCCGATCGGGCGACTGCAGCCCCGTCCCACTCGACCCGGGACCTTCCACTGGGGGTCGTTGAATGCTCAATGCCCAGGAGATCATTGGTGGGCAAGAAGTTATACGTCGGTAACCTGACCTTCAAGGTCGACAGCTCCGAGCTCGAGCAGCTGTTTTCGCAATATGGCACCGTCCAGAGTGCTCAGGTCATCCAGGACCGCGACACCGGCCGCAGCAAGGGCTTCGGCTTCGTCGAAATGGACACTGATGAACAGGCTCAGGCCGCCATCGACGGCTTGCACGACTACGATTACGGTGGTCGTCGTCTGACCGTCAACGAAGCCCGTCCTCGAGAGGACCGTGGCGGCGGTGGTGGTCGGGGCGGCTACGGTGGCGGCGGCGGCGGTGGCGGCCGCGGCGGCTACGGTGGTGGTGGCGGCGGCGGTCGTGGCGGCTACGGCGGCGGCGGCGGCGGCGGTTTCAGCGGCGGTCGTTACGGCGGCGGCGGTGGTGGTGGTCGATACTAAGCTAACCTCGTGACCGATACGACTCTGAGCACGCAAGGGTATCTCGATCACCTTCCGTGCTCTGTCGTTCGATCCTTCATCGTAGGGTCCATCTTCGGTTGACCCTCGCGATATTGAGACGCCGGAGTGTTCGCAATCCCAATGCGACACTCCGGCGTTTTTCATTTGGACGGATGGGAGCACTCCGCGCAATCAATATCGATCGATCCTCGACGCTCCCGCAGCCCGCCAGTCCGCCTCAATGTCACGGGCGTCAGCTTCCGAGCCACATTGGACCCCCAGTACGATCCCACCTTCTGCCAATCCAGCCTCATACTCCCTCGCATCCTCCTCGGGAATCCCCCAACCCACGAGTGCCCCAACCAAACCACCTGTCAGCCCTCCCGCTCCCGCTCCGGCAAGCCCCACCGCCAGCGGACCGGCGACCACCAAACCAATCCCCGGCAGAACCAGATTGGTTCCAATCGCCGCAATCGCTCCGATCAATCCACCAGTGATCGTACCGATGGCTCCACCAACCCCTGAACCCTCCAGCGCCTTGTTCCCTTCGTCCGCGCCCACCGTCACTTCGGAATAATGACGCTTTCGAGTCTCCTCCGACATGACCGTACTGATCTGATCGTGCCCATAGCCACGATCCAGAATCGCCTGATACGCCTTGTCCGCGCTGTACCGATCCTTGAACAAGCCGCTGACCATGATTAGTGTCGTGGTGCTCATCCTGTTGCTCCTCCGTTGCTCATCACAAGACAATCGGGCCGGCTGCCACTCCACTGAATGAAGGCACCCTGACCCGAAACATCGGGGCTTGAAAACCCATCTGTGAATATCAGCAACTTCCGCACCAAGACACCAATTCTTCTTCCTCCCATTGTCGAGACCCCAAACGCCAATCCCAATCGATTTCAATCAATTACGGTTTCAACAACTATTTTTACTCATTGACTTCTTTGGACCTTTGCCCCTTCGCCTCCCCCTCCTACCTTGAGGCATCGTTACCATTGCACGACGAATCCGTTTAATCAAAATTCGTGAATTCGAAAAAAAGTCTCTTCCCACGACATGGGTTCCCTGGTACGATCTCCTTTGGCTGGTTGAATGATTGAGCAAGCGTATCCGTTCGCAACACGCACGCTTCTCGCTTCCCTCTCTCGTCTCTCCTGCCTCTCGGGCTCCGATCGCTGAGAGCCCCGTCCCCCTCGACCCGGGACGTGTCCTGCGGGGTCGTTTCCCCCTCCTTTCTGGGGTGGTCTGTTGTCAAAGAAGCTCTACGTCGGCAACCTGAACTATCAGGTTGACGATTCTTCGCTCGAAACGCTTTTCGCTCATTTCGGCTCTGTCCAGAGCGCCCAGGTGATCCAGGACCGCGACACTGGCCGTAGCAAGGGCTTCGGCTTCGTCGAAATGGACACCGATAACGAAGCGCAAGCCGCCATCGAAGGCCTGCACGATTACGAATACGGTGGGCGACGTCTCACCGTCAATGAAGCCCGTCCTCGAGAACCCCGCACGGGTGGCGGTGGACGTGGTGGCTACGGCGGTGGCGGTGGCTACGGTGGTGGCGGTCGCCGCTACTGAGCCGATCCCCTCCGATCGGGTGGCTGCTTGACTCGATTGCGTTTCGAGTCGAGGTGCAAACCTGACTGAATCTCACAACCTGGCCCCGGTCACTCTTGCTTCGCAATTCGGGTGACTGGGGCTTTGTTTCATTCCAGCCCAGCCCGCCCGTCCCGATTCTTACGACCCGATCCGATGGCGGCTCCCCTCGGAATCGGAGTCGCAATCGCTCCCCTTCCGAAACGATTCGAGCCGGGACATGCCTCGCACGTCCCGGCTCGATCGCGTCTTCTCATCCGATTTCCGAACGCACTCCCAGCTCAGACCGTGGGCTGCCAGCCTTCGGCGTACTCGCGCTTCCAGTAGCTCATCGCCTCGTCATCGCTCTGGATGGTTCCGTTCGTCGGATCGCACTTCAGCGATCGGCCGACCCGATGCGCGATATTTCCCAGGTGGCAGAGCAAGGTGCTCTTGACCCCCTGCTCGATCTCCGCGTTGAGCGCCAGCGGCGTGTCGTTGCGAATCGCCTCGACAAAGTTCGACAGGTGCTCAGGCTCTCCCAGAACTCCTCGCACCGACTTCACTTCCTTCCCCGCGTTGTCCTTGATCGTGTACGACCCGTTTCCGAACATCTCCAGGGCACCGTCGGTCCCGTAGAAGATCACAAAGGGTGCCGGGGCATTGCCGTTGCAGCTTAGGCCCTGCCAGTCGGCAGAAATCCGACCCGGAAACTCAAACGAAACTGTGTGAGTGTCCGGCGTCTCCTGCTCATCTTCAAAAACATAACGCCCGCCCGTGCTCACGACCGAGGTCGGCAAATCCACGCCGAGCCCCCATCGCACGAGGTCGAGCCCATGCACCCCGTTGTTGCCCAGTTCGCCGTTGCCCCAGTGCCAGAACCAGTGCCAGTTGTAGTGCACCACGTTGCTCTTGAACGGCTTCCGAGGCGCAGGCCCTTGCCAGAGCTCGTAGTCAATCTGGCTCGGTGCTTCCGAAGGGTCGGCGTAGCCAATCGAACCGCGTCGGCTGTTGTAGAACGACCTTGCATGATAGAGCCGGCCAATCACCCCGTCCTTGATGGCCTCGACCGCTTCGATTAATTGCGGGCTACTCCGCCGTTGCGAGCCCATCTGCACGGCCTTGTTGTACTTGCGGGCCGCCTCGACCATCATCTCCCCTTCCCAGGGATTATGACAGGCAGGCTTCTCGACATAGACATGCTTGTCAGCCTTGCAACCAAGAATCGTCGCCGGCCCGTGCCAGTGGTTCGGCGCCGCACAGACCAACGCATCTACGTCCGGATCATCCAGAATGCGTCGGAAGTCCTGGATCGCTTCCGGGCTCTGGTCGCTGACCGTCTTTCGAACCGCGTCGGCCCCCGCGTCCGCGCGATCCTGATCCACGTCGCAGCAGTATTTGACCATCACCCCCGGGGTCTGGGCAAATCCGGTCGCCAACGCCCTGCCTCGGCTCAGGCCCATCACCCCGACCGTCAACCGATCATTCGGCGCGTTGCCGCTCGCCCAACCCTTGGCCGCAGTGAACGCCAGGGTGCCCACGGCCGCCCCCGAGCCTCCCAGAAACCCCCGACGATTGATCGAACCCGTCATGGTCGCTGCCCTCTTTGCTCGCGTTGATTCGGTGCGCGGGACGGACGAATCGCATTCAATGCGCGAAACCCCGACATCAAGGTGTCAGGCTACGCGGTCAAGCGCGCAAAGTCCAGCAATAACGCGATCGAGTGATCGAGGCTCTCCGCAACGCACAATACCCACTAATTAAGAAAAATGCTCGTCCCGGAGCTCTCGCAATTCTCTTTCAATTAAGCCGACACCGTGATGCAAGCTCCCAAAGCCTTGACCCGAAGCCGATCGCGGCATCCTGCCGGAGATCGGCCCCGGATCGGGCTTTCCGAACGCGCCACGAACCATTGAAGCGAAGAATCATTCCTCGCTTCGGCGCATTCACGGAACAGACCTCGAACAGCGCTTCCATGCAGTCCGAGAGCGTTCCGTTCTTTTTTTTCGTGCAATCAGGGTATCGTTCGGACCCGCGCAGCTTCAGCAAGAGTTCTGAGCAGATCACATGAACGCCATCGTCAATCCGGGACCGCTTGATCTGAGGTACCAATCATGGCACGTCTCATTGGGATTCATCCCCGAATGACAGTTGCCAAAGTACGACGTGCCCGAAAAACCGTCAAGTCTTTTGTAACATTTTTTCAGGATCCTGCTTTACTGAGCAATTGGACTCGATCGGACCATCTCCCCACCTCCAATCGGGCCTTTCAGACAGGGGTGAGGCGAATCGTTCCCACAACGAATCCCAGCAGGTACCCGTCTTGCTCCATCTGACTCGAATCGTCAAGGTGGACCTCCTGTCCCGGAAGCAAGGAGTCGATCCCATGCGCATCGGACTGGATTGCTACACCGTGATCCATCGGAGCTTCTCCCCGAACGAGTCGCTTGCGTTTGCCGAGTCGCTCCAACTCGAGGGGGTTCAGTTCCTCGAACCTTGCTCAGTCGTTCCCGACCTCGCCCCGGACCGCCTGGCCGAACTCCGTCGAGATGCCGACGCCCGCTGCCTTTACCTCGAAATCGGCCTACCCAGCCCCAACCCCTTTGGACAGCTTAGTCCCACCCACGCACCAATCGACCCGCTCGAACGCGCAACCTGGTTTCGTCCTCACCTCGAAGCCGTGGCGGCTCTCGGATTATCCCATGCGCGAATCTTCATCGGAAATCGTCATGACCGGTTCCGAACCGATCCCCCCTGGCCAGAGCAGTGCGAAGCCGCCTCGCGAACCCTGCGAGCCATGCGGGCCGATCTGATCGCCCTCGGCCTTCGACTCGGGGTCGAAACCCATGCCGACCTCACCTGCGATGAGCTACTGACGCTGATTGATACCGTCGGGGATGACGTGCTCGGCGTCACACTCGACACCGGCAATCTACCCATGCGGCTTGATGATCCCCTTCGAGCAGCCGAGCGGCTCGCTCCGCTCGTCGTGATGACACACCTCAAGGACGCCGCGCTTGCCTTCACCGATCGCGGCCTCTGCTGGCAAGCTCGCCCCGTCGGCGAGGGATGCATCCCGATCGCCGCCATCCTCAACCTGCTCCACCAACACAATCCCGCGCTCAACCTCTCGATCGAGCTGCACCCGAGAACTTACGATCTGCCCATCTTCGACCCAACCTGGCTCGCCTGCTTCCCATCCCTGGAACCGGCTTCGCTCGCCGCCGTGGTTCGCCTCGCCGTCCTCTGCGAACGACGGTACACCAACGGCAGCATGCCCCACCCCGACGCGGTCGAGGCCCTCCCCTGGCCCGATCGTGCCGACACCTGGATCAAACGCTCTGCAAGCGTACTTCGCTCGATCCTGCCGACCTCGTGAAGCCCCCACCTCAAAACCTACTCACCCTCGATCGGCTGCTGAAGGTAAAGTTTCAAGTAGCTTTCATAGCGGCAATCGAAAATCTGGTCTCGCGAAAGAGCATCCTTCACTGCGCAGTCTGATTCATGAATATGCGAGCAGTCCGGAAACTTACAATGGGGAATGTACGCCCGGAACTCGATGAAGTACTGCTCCAGTTCCCAGGGCTCAACATCCCAAAGCTCAAACTGCCGAAGCCCCGGCGTATCGACCACGTACCCTCCCTGCTCCAACCGCAAGAGTTCCGCATAGGTCGTTGTGTGTTTCCCTTTGCGTGTCCAGGACGACACCTCACCAACCTTCAGGTTCAATCCCGGCTGCACGACATTGAGCAACGAGCTTTTACCGACGCCGCTTTGACCCGACAGTGCCGTCGTTCCCTGTCCCAGCACTTCCCGCAGACGATCAATCCCCAGTCCGCTGCTGGCCGAACAGGGAATGACTTCGTAACCCAGCTGTGCGTACAGACCAAACACCCACTGATACGCCGCCAGATCGACAAGGTCCGCCTTATTCAGGACGATGATCGGCTGAACTTCTCCCTTCTCGGCCGAGATGAGATAGCGATCGATCAAGGGAAGCTTGAGTTCCGGTTCGGCAAAGGCCGAGACAATCAGCAATTGATCGACGTTGGCAACAATCACGTGTTCCCGGTGCCGATAGCCGCGTGTGACCGACCCGAACCGAGGTTCCACCTTTTCGATCACACCCTGGTCTTCGCCACTCGGTCGAAACCAGATCCGATCGCCAACGGCTACCACGTTTCTCCCGTCGATCGCCAGGTTCTTCAAGACCCGACGGACCCCGCACCGGTATCTCCTACCGTCCTCAGCCTGCACGACCGATTCCAGGCCGTGCACGCGGAGCACCCGGCCCGACAGACATTCCGAAAGATCCACCGCCATCGAGGCCATCGGATCATCGGCCGACCCGGACTCAGTCGATTGATCATCGACCTCCTGCATCACGGTTCGATGCCGCGACAACGCCCCTTTCGCGCGCACACGTTCCGCCGAAACCGGATCGGCCCCTCGAACCTCCCCTCCCTCGAAGCGGCGGGTCAAATCATTGGATCGAGTGCGGGTCTGGCGGTTCTTGCGAAACGCGACGCGGACCTTTTTCTTTTTCGACACGGTTCGGGAGAACTCCCCGTTTCGTTGGGCCTTATGAGCGATTGCGCACCTTCTTGATGAGGAAGGGTATGGGGCAGGCCAAGCCGGTGTCAATCGCTCAGGACCACTCTTCTGGCAGCTTCCTGCAATCTCCGAACTGATCTGCCTCAACAGCCTGCTCGCCCCTGCTACGAGGAGACCCGGCCGCCCCAAAAGGTTCGGCGGTTCAACCCCTCTTGGGATCGCTGGTCCCACGTTGCCCTTTGGGATCGTGACTCGGCCGGATGTTGGCGCGGCCGCTCCCACACGGATACGATCAAGGCAATCTGATCACATCAAGCGAGCCGGAGCGGACAACCTCCTTCGGCCCGATTGCTGCCACTGGAGTCGATCAAGACGAAAGGACGGTCCCGTGCGCGTCGACCCGAGCCGAGCCTCTGCCCTCGCCCTTTGGTTCGTCGCGATGCTCGCGATCGCGGGCTCGCCCCACGGTGCCCATGCTCAGGCTCCCCCCAACCGGGGAGGGGGCTTCGAGCGAGGCGCCCCTCCCGCAGCCGGTGCCGGCGGTCCTGCTGGTGGCCAGGCGGCCGGACAGGGTGGAGCCGTGGGTGGCTACGGACCGCCCGGGGGCTATGGCCAACCCGGTCAATCCGGTCCTGCGTCGGAAAGCGCTGCTCCCGCCTCACGCCAGGCGCCGGTCGATCTCGACGCCGTCCCCATCGACACCACACCCCTGGCGCGTTTTATCCCCGAAGATGCCTACGGCGCCTTCCTTGAATTCAACGGTCTGAACGCCGCTCCCAACGTCTGGCAAGGCTCCTCCGCCTACGCCATGCTGAACGACACGAGCCTCGGCGAGATGCTTCAAGAGGTCATTGCCCAGTTCATCGAGGCCGCTCCCAACGCCCCTGCGGGGGTCATGACCGGCCCAGAAGTCGTGGCCGTTCTGGAACACCTGGCCCGGCACGGCATGGTCCTCGCCTCTCCCATGAACGCACAGGGATCAGCCTCCGAGGCAATTCTTGTGCTCCGCGGGGCGGCCCACCGCGAGGTCCGTCCCCTGTTTGGCAAGCTCATCGGAACCATCGCTGCCGAAGGGGCCAAACCTCAGGTCGTGAGCAAGCCCGGAAACCGCCAGATCGTTGTCATGGACACCCCCCCCTTCGGCCTTGAAGGAGTAACCGAATGGGCCTGGTGGATCGAAGGTGACGACCTCGTCTTCGTCTTCAACTCGATTGAGGCTGCCGATCGCGTCATGGCGGTCCTCGACGAACAAGCGCCCAACGCCGTGAACAACCCCATCCGACAGCAATTGATGGCCGTCGAGAACGGGTTCCAGCCGCTCGCGGTCGGCTCCCTTCAGCTCGATCGTCCTGGCGCCGGTGAGGCCGAGCGCTCGATGATCGAGGAAAATGGCTTGAATCGTCTCGATCTACGCTGGGGCTTCGACGGAGAGGATTCCCTGACAGTGGTCAATCTGGATGCTCCGGCTCCTCGGCAGGGCTTCATGACCGCCTTCGATCAGCCAGCCATTCCGATGAGCGACCTCCCCCCGATTCCTCGCGAGGTCGATAATCTGACCATCCTCTCCGTCAATCCCGCCGGAATCTATGACGCCTTAAGCGCGATCGCCGACCAGTCAGCTCCTCCACTGGCAACTCAGTTGCAATCCTTCGAAGAATCGGTCCGCTCGCGAGCCAGGCTCGACTTCCGAGACGACGTCCTCGCTTCCCTCGGACCCAAGATCACGGCTTACACCTTGCCCAGGCCCGTATCCCGTCCTGCGTCGGGCAACCCCCTGGCTGGCATCATGAACGCGCTCGGAGGGCTCGGCCTTCCTCAGTTCGTCGTGGCGATCGAACTCCAGAACGGCTCGGAGTTCACCAGCAAGCTCGACGGAATGATTCTGGCCATCAATGAACAGCTCGCCAGCTTGCTTCCGCCTCCTCCCGAGCCTCCCCCGGCCGACGGTGCTGGTGCCTTCCCTCCTGCTGGCGCTCAGCAAGGCCGACAGGGCGGTGGCTTGCCCGGTCAGGCCGGTCGCGACGAGGCCCCCGAGCCTCCGGAACCGCCAAAGTTCTCGATGACCCTGGCCACCCCCCGAACCTACTTGCTCCGGCTTCCCGAAGGACTCTACGGTCTGACCGGATATCAGCCCACGATCACAATGGGCCAGAACTACCTGATCTTCGCCTCCAACCCGGTTGCCGCCCGTCAATGCCGAGAGCTGGAACAGGCCGACGCCGATGATCGCTGGTCGCCTCCCGCCAATCTCGCCGGTCGGCTGCCCGGAAACCTGACCATGCTCGTCGTGAACGACCCAAGCCAGTCCCTCCCCTCGGCCATCGCCGGCCTTCCTGCGGCCCTCAACGCTGCCATGGCGTCTGCCGCCTCGGCCCTCGAGCCCGGTGCGGCAGGCGGTGGGCCTGCCGGTGGTGCTCCGGGTGCCATGGCTTCCGGCCCCGGTGCCAGTGGATTTTCCCCAACGCCGAATGAATTTAGCGATGGGGATCCCCGAAGCTTTGCCGGAGGCGCTGCCGGTTCCGCTCCCCCTCCGGGAGCGAGCGGTTTCCAGGGACAACCCGGCGCGGAAGGGTACCCCGGGGCTGCCGGTGCAAGCGGGTATCCCGGAGCTGCCAGCGCAGAAGGGTATCCCGGAGCTGCCGGCGCAAGCGGTTACCCTGGGGCTGCCGGCGCAGGCGGTTATCCTGGGGCTCCGGGCGTAGCAGGTGCTCCCGGAGCACCCGCCGGTCCAACTACGATCCGTATTTCCCCAACACTGATTCCTTCGCCCGACTCCCTCCGACGCTACCTTGGCACGGCCGTCTACTCGGTTTCGGCCGATGAGGGTGGCATCCGGATCGAGGCCCGGGAATCCGTGCCCGGTCAGTGGGGCCTTGATGGCCTCGGTGCCGGACCGGCCCTTTCACTTCCGGCTTCGTCTGCCCTGGGCGGACGAAACTAATCGTCCCGTCTTCGACCGGGCCTGCGGCCTCGGTGCCCTCCGCAAGGGCGATCGAACTCCCGGCTCGGTCGAGTTCTCGGCCTGACCTCTCAGCCCGATCCTCGCTGCGGATTCCCCAGCAATTCAGACGGATCGGGCCGGCCGATCATGTGTGGAGTAGGCTTCTCTCGCCGATTCCCCGCACGATCCCGTTGAGGTCGGACCCGTTCCTGCGTGTCAATCACGTCCTCCGATCCTCATTGCTCGCATCACGCGACTGGAGGCGTCTGATGGAATTCGTTAGCGAAGTGACTGCCCGGCTCGAAAACAAACCCGGTCGGCTCGCCAAGATCTGCGCAGCCATGGCTCATGAGAAAATCAACATTCGAGCCATGTCCGTCATGGATTCCGGCGATCGGAGCGTCCTCCGGATGATTGCCGAGCCGATCGACTCCACGCGCCAGGTGCTCACCTCGCTCGGCGTCGAAGCCGAGTTCCACGAGGTTATGGCTGTCGAACTGGACAACAAGCCCGGTGCCCTCGCCAAGCTGCTCCAACGCCTAGCCGACGAGCATATTAACATCGAATATGCCTACACGTCCGCCGTCGGGCAGGGGCGCGCCCTCGGCATCTTCCAGACCGATACGCCGAAGAAAACCGCTCAGGTCCTCTCCGCCGCCTCGACCTCCGCAAACGGCTCAGACCGAGAGAGTGGCCGTCGGCCGCTCCATACCCGCTGAGTCGATCGGCCTCGGTTTCCTGCCCCTCGGGATCGCTCAAGCCGTTGGCTCGACAGCGGTCCTGAGGGCTTCAATCCGCTCGTCGGCGAAAGCATCATTCAGGCCACCGGGCTGGGGAATCCGACCCCGGCCTTTGCCGATCGCTCCCGAAGAGGTCCAATGACCGACTCAGCCAGCGCAATTCCCCGCTGCTGCGCCTCCGAGCGATGCCGCTCCCAGGCTTCGGGAAAGATCCATCCGGCGGGCGCGGTCCGTCCTTCGAGCGCCTCCGCCACGCGGCGGTGAAACGAGCCGAGCGATTCGAAAGCAGCGACCGCCAGAGCCACAACCACCACTTCCTGCGCCCCCGAGAGCAAGAGCCACGGAGCCACCCGATCGACGATCATCCGCATCGGCTCATCGCCCGTCGTCGGCCCGTCAGTCACCTCGATCTCGCCCCCGGCATCTCCCAGAATCGAGTCAAAAATTAAGGGAACCCCTTCAGGTGCCGGAATTGCGGCCGATTGCGCCGAACCCGGGCCCAGCACCAGACCCAGAAATGGCCCAATCGCCAGATCGGCCGCAATCGCCGCTGCCGGGCCTGCCGAGGGCGGCAGTCCGATCACCCGAACGATCCCCACTCCGGTGTCTCGGGCCTTCTGCCCCGCAATCTCCGCCGCCCTTGCCAGCAATAGCGGCGGCAACCCCCCGGAAGCCTCTAGCACCGCCGTCGAGGCATGCTCCGGACCCACCCGACCCTGCTGCTTTGGGTCAAAATCGCCGTGATCGAGCCGGGTCAGCCAGTCTCCCAGCCCCACAATGCCGAAATCGTGCGCACCGATCGCATCATACCAGAGCAATAAGCGACCCAGAGCCGACGCTCGCTCGCGTGCCAAACCGGCCCGAGAAAGCAACTCGGTCGCCAATCGCCGCAGGTCGTCCGGCCGATAGCGGGGGGATTCGCTCACGATCGTCGCGCTCCAGGGCGGTTCACTCAGACGTTGGCGCTCGCGTCGCCACACCTTCCCAGTTTACCGCAGAACGCTCGAATACCCAATCCCCCCTGCCTCGGCTCACGACTCCAGGATCAGACCCTCGCCGGCTTCTCCCCGCTCCCACTCCTGTCGGACCCGCGAGAGGCCAAAGGCACAGAGCTCAAACTCCATGCTCAATCGCCTCAGGACCGGGGCCTGATCCCCTTCGTAAGTGCTTGCCAGATAATACGATCGCTTTCCTTGCTCCTGAAACGTGATCAGGTGATCCACCGAAAGCGTCGTTCGAAGTTTCGGCAAGGCTTCCGGATACACGCCCGTCCAGAAAAGCGTGAAATCGCCGACATGCCGATGACACTCTCGGCGGCGTTCCTCGTCGCTCGACGATTCCGCTTCGGCAATCATTGCCACCACTTCTGTCAACCGACGCCCCTGCCCGTCGGCAATCGGATAGAACGCCTGCGCGGGCACAAACCTCGCGAGGAGGCCCGCCACATAACCCACCAGATGCGGGTCGGCGATTCCCAGCTCCGCCTGAAACGTGTTCTCGGTGATCCCTCGGAACATGCGGTGCAACGGATGGCGTTCAGGTACGTCTCTCGTCATGGTACGGGCGCTCCTCACCCAGTGGGACGGAAACGATCGTGGGACGCAAGCCTCGTCGAACTTTGCGCGACGCTCGGCCCATGCAAATCCTACGCCAAGACTCAGGATCGGACAACCCTTCCTTCAAACTTCTCCTTCTCGAAGCGCTCCCTTGAAGCAACATGGAACTCTTGGCATGATGAGAGGTTATCGAAATGTTCCGTGTCCTCCGTGTTCGGCGGGCGAGCCCCGACCCTGGGGCCCGGTATGGACGGAGGGAGGAGGGGTCTTGCGTATCTCGTTCCACGGCGCGACGAAGCAGGTCACGGGAAGTGCCCACCTCGTCGAAATCAACAATCGCCGCATCTTGCTCGACTGCGGACTCTTCGAGAGTGACCGATTTAACCCCGAAAGCCCGAACCGCCAGTTCGACTTCGACCCTGCCTCACTCGACGCGGTCATCGTCTCCCACTCCCACAACGACCACATCGGCCGCCTTCCCGTCCTCATCCGCCACGGCTTCAAGGGGCCGATCTACACCACTCCCGCCACCGCCGACATTCTCAACATCATGCTGCGCGATAGCGCTCGCATCCAACGCGAGGATGCCCGCAACGCCCAGCTTCGCAACCCCGACTCCGAACCGCTCAGCCCTTTGTTCGAGCTCTCCGACGTCGAGTGGGTCATCGAACGCCTCGTCCGACTCCCCTACGAAGAGGCCACCGAGCTCCTCCCCGGCATCACCCTCACCTACCACGACGCCGGCCACATCCTCGGCTCGGCCATGGTCCAACTCGACTTCAAGGAAGGGGACGATCGCCGCCGCTTCCTCTTTACCGGCGACCTCGGCCGGCGCGACATGGGAATGCTCCACAACCCCACCGTCGTCAAGGACATCGACGTTCTGGTTTCCGAAAGCACCTACGGAGCCAAGGAACTCGACATCTACGACACGCTCCTGAAGCAGCTCCACGCCATCGTCCTTCGTGCCATTCGTCTCCAGAGCAAGATCATCATCCCGGCCTTCAGCCTCGGCCGGACTCAGAAGATGATCCACAGCTTCCTCGAACTCTTCCACCAGCACCGCGTCAAGCCGGTCCCCATTTACGTCGACAGCCCGCTTGCCACCCGCCTCACCGAGGTCCACCGCGAACACCCTTCCTGCTACACCCCCGATTCGATCAAGCTCCTCGAATCCGACGGCTCCCTCTTCAGCGCTCCCGAGTTGCACTTCTGCCCCACCTGGGACGACTCCCGTCGCCTGAACTACCTCAACGGCCCGCTCATCATCATCGCCTCCAGCGGCATGTGCGAGGCCGGTCGCATCCGCCACCACCTCCGCCACGCTGTCGAAGACCCCGACAACGCCATTGTCATCGTCAGTTACCAGGCCGAGAAAACCCTCGGGCGCAAGATCGCCGAAGGGGCCGAACGCATCCAGATCATGGACCGTTGGCACGACCTCAACTGTGCCGTCTACGTCCTCGACGGCTTTTCCGGTCACGCCGACCGCAACGACTTCGCCTGGTGGTACGAGCAAACCGGCGGAAACATCTCCTCCGCCTTCCTCGTCCACGGCGAGCCCGAAAGCATGGAAGCCCTCGCCCCCCTGCTCCAGCCCTACGTACAGAATCCCGTCGTCATCCCCGAAAAAGGCCAGAGCTTCGACGTCTAGAGCGTTCTTCGTTTGCCTGTTGAAGGTCCAGGGAACTGGGGACTGGCTCCGAGTCTTCGAGGTGCCCGTCCCCCATGTCCCGGCGAGCCGCTCCGCTCAATCGATAACCGATCTATGGCGGTTTCCGTTCACCTGTTGAAGGCCCAGTGAGTACAGCTGGCTCGGTGTTTTCGTGGGGCCACGCCTCGTTTCCGTCGAGCGGCGATGACCAGGCGGAAGGCGGAAGCCGCTCCGAGTGGTCTTGTTTCGAACGTGACTCCACACACCTCACCAACCCGCCCACGCCGCGACGAGTCACGTCCCCTCGGGAACAGGGAGAAACTGCAATCCCTGGTGACAAGGGTCAAGGGCGATCCGGATTCCTCCGGCCTTGCTTGGTCGCCGCTCCCCGCTGCGGAACATCTCCCCGAGGACCTCGCCGGTTGGGCTCGACCTGAGTAAGTTTCAGACGAAGCACGTTCCCATCCGTCTTGTAGTTGCCTGCGGCGATCGCCATGCCGGGCGGTAGGTTCAATCGCCTGGCGGTCGCACGATCGATCCGGTACGTGCCGTCCAGTGCCATGCGGCTAACCTTCGGCCGACCGGGTCGGAAGCGAATCATCAACGTCTGTGATCGCTCGTTCACACTCGCATCGGCCACCTCCACCACGGTCAGAGGAGCGAGGAGCGCCCTGGTCGCGGACGGGGCCCGGTTCCGGCCAGCTCGACTCGGATTGCTCGTGTCGCCACCCCGTCCGCGATTCCCTCCCGCCGGATTCTCACTCGGTGGATTCTCACTGGGGGGATCGGCGTTCGGTTGACCACCACCTTCTCCTCCGCCACCCTCACCGCCACCACCACCACCGCCACCGCCACCGCCTTCACTGTTTCCCAGAAGCCAGGAGAGCAGATCCTCGAACCAGCTAAACGGCCCCCCTGCCGGGTCTTCATACCGGAGCGACACTTTCCCACCGTTGAGTGTCCCCGAGGTCGGCCCGGTCACCGATCCCGAAGGGAACTCGATCTCGATGTCAACCGTCGTGCACGGAGGATCCGGCTTTGGACCATCGACCTGTGCTCGGGTCGAGGAATCCTCAAGGCAACCGAAAACCACCAGGGCTGCCAACACCTGTCCGTATCGCATCAACGTTTGCATCGATCGATTCTCCAAGGCTTGAGCAAACAGAACCGACGCCTGCGAAGTCCTTGGCGAACAACACGCCCCTTTCCACAGGCCAAGAAGGAATTGCCCACACATGTTCGGCTTCGAGATATCTCTCGTCAAGAAGCTCGCCCCTGTTTGATCTCATCACAATGCGCGTTTCGGGCGAAGCCGAATACATGGGCTCCATCGCTTCGTCCCGGGACAATCAGAAAAAAAAGTGACTATCCCCCCGCTTCATCACGATGATTTTGTGAGGAGGATTCATCACCTGGACCAGCATTCCTGACATGAACGTCCCTCCTCCCTACGGCAATCCTTCAGATTGTTCCCAACGCCTGATGAAGCCCCGAACCGTATTGGTCCAGAACAACGACCAAGAGGGTCCGAAAAACAAACACCACTTTCGTATTGCAACTCTTTGGGCATTCTCATCATGGATACCGTCTCCACCTCCAACGACCGCCGCACCGAAGCCAACCGCCGCAACGCTCAGAAATCGACCGGCCCGAAGACCGCCGAGGGCAAGGCCCGCTCACGTCGCAATGCCCTTCGGCACGGCCTGGCCGCCGAGGTCCTCGTTCCCGAGGCCGATCGTGGCGCCGTGGCCGCCGCAATCGACGAATGGAATCACGAGATCTGGCCGGAAAACGTTGCCGAACGCGCCGTCATCCGTCGCATGGCCGTTGCCGACGTTCGACTGCAGCGCTGCGAACAGGCAACCGAGCGAAACCTCGAAGCCACGGCACGATCGGCCGTCGATCGCTGGCGTCTTCGGAAGCAGAACGCCGCTCGAAAGCGCGCCTGCAACCTGAAGACCGACCCCCTCAATACCTTGCTCGACCTCGAAGATTCCGCCTTCGGCTGCGACTGGCTCATCCGACGCTGGTCGGCCCTCGATCGGACCTTGGAGCAGGGACTCGGCTGGACAGACGACGACCGCGATACCAGCATGCGTCTGATCGGCTACGTCCCCGTCGCCCCCGGCCCCGACGGCGCTCCCGAGGCCCGCCAGATGTGGCGGCTCGGTCGGCTTGCTTCAGGCCTGGAAGTCGAACCGGCCGAACCTGACGAGCCCAACGACCCAGCTTCTGCCCGTCTTGCCCTCCGCGCTTTGATCGCCGACCGGCTCGATCAGCTCGAACAGCGAGCCACCGCATCCTGGAACGCGATCGAAGACCCCGAACGCTCGGCCGTCATTGCCCGCAGCCTCTCCGGCGACGATGGCCCCGAGGCCCAGCTCCGCCACCGCTACGACCGCGATGCCCAGAACTCTTTACTCCGTTCCATCACCATGCTCATCCGCATTCGTAAACGACGCGACGAACTGGCCGAGCACCATCGCAAACAAGCCCGAGACCACCAGGTCGAACGCATCAATGTCGGCGGCGGCTGGTGGAAGGAAAAGGACGCCAACGCATGCCCTCCCGGCTTCCAGCCCATCAACCGATGCTCCTCTCACCCCAGAGAGCCGATTCCCTCGGCCGATTCGTCCACCGCTCCTGATCCACCGATTGATTCACGGAACGAACCCAAACCCGAGGGTTCTTCTCCGAGACCCCCTCACCACAAACCTCACATTCAAAACAACTTGCGATCGTTTCTATCCGATCGTTCTCCTCCTCGTCCCGAGCGCTCCCGGCCCGATCCTCGACCGTTGATCGACCGCCCCGAATTTCCGGATCGAGCTTAGTGCGGTTTCCTCTCGCCTGTGGAAGGTCAGGGAAATGGGGACTGGCTCCGAGTTCGGAAGGTGCCAGTCCCCATGTCATGGCCGGGTTACCCTGAAGAAACGGCTCGCTCCTGACGCAGCGCGCCCTGCGGACGTTCCGGATCGGCTCATGCGTCGCGCGAATGCGGGGAACACCAGGGCAGAACATGCTCACAAACGCGTATCCTTCACCCTCGATCACCAATGCCAAACTCATGGACCGACTCCGATCACGACCCTTCCGCCCCTTCCGGGACGAGCAGCACCATCTCATCGATCTGGAAGCGGCTCGGCTGGTTGTCGTGCTGGAGGCGGAAGCTGTCGATCGGCTCGGCAATCCAGATAACCATCTCACGATCGGGACCAACAGGAAGTGTCCACTGCTGGTACTGCTGGTCCTCCGAAAATTGCTCCTGGCTCGCGTGCTTCCACTGGAGTTTGAAGCGAGCCGAGGTCGCCGGGCCGTTCTCCAGATCGTACCGGATCCGGATGCCGGCCACGAATGTTCGCTCGGGCAATTCGAACGTCGCCCAGGGATCGACACCAGTCGCCTCGATGGTTCCGGTCCTGGTGTCCCAACGAGCCAGGCTAACCCGCTGCGGAGGCCCAACCGGGACTTCCTGGAACGTTGGATTGGGCCTCGCCCCTCGAAACACGCCCCGATTCGCCTCGACGAGCAACGGCAATCCCATACCCAGATCATCATGCGACGAATGCAGAAATCCTGTATGTCGCGCTGCGATGGCGAACGGCGGCAACCCCGCCCGCAGATCGGCCACTACGGCCTTGGAACCGAGTCTGCGCTGTCGACCCTCGTCCAGGCCGATCTTCGTATTCGGCCAAAGCAAGACCAGACTCCCCGTGAACAGGAGCATCAGTACCAACCGCCTCAGCACCCTCGGCCCGAACCGCGCCCACGCCAGACCCACCAGGCACGGAATCTGCGCCGCCAGGGTCACATACCGCGGTTCCAGCCCGCCCCGATCGTTCGTCCCCGATCGACCCCACGCCAGACTTGCTGCCAGGATCCCGAACCCGGCCAGCACTGCCAGCATCCCGAGCGCCCTCGACCGCTCCTCCGGGTTCCGCCAGGCCGTCAGGACGAGCAGAAGCGTTGTCGCTCCCGAGAGTACCAGCACCACCACCCCTCCGATCCGCCACGATGCTCCCGCAGTCGGCCCGAATCCGATGGCCAGGAATTGCAATCCCGTCCGGACCATCGCCCCGATCCCCGGCGCTCGGTCGATCTGCGGCGGCCGCTCGTATCCCACGAAATACGCGACCGTCACCACCACGCCCGGCACCGCCGCTGCAATTGCGGTCCAGCCACCTGCCCTGCCCGATCGCAACCGAACCACGCCCAGCCCGATCAACCAGGCCGCGATCGGCGGGACCATCACCAGGCCACTCGCGGCGCAGAGCGGCAATATCATCAGTGCCGTCCCCAGCCCGATCAACGTTCCCGATCCGATCGCTCCGGATCGGCTCGCGATCATCGCCCCCACCCCGACCGCCAGGAGGGTCGAGAGCCCGAAGGCAATCTGCCAGCTCCAGAGGAGATTGCTGTAATGCCCCCAATTCAAGAGCAAGACTGGAAACCATGCATCAGCATAACTCAATTGACCCCGAGCCATTCGCAACGCAATCATCAGACCTGCGGACAGAACCGACAAACAACCAACCGTAGCAACCATTCCCGCCCGGAAATCATTCCCCGAAAGCGAAGAAGCCCCAATCAGGATCAGTCTCGGCAACGGCACCCGGTGTTCGAAGTGCTGCGACCAGAAAAAGCTCGGGGTGAGCGGCTGCTCTCCCACCAGAGCTGGTACGAGGGCAAAATCATCATAAAAAGGAACAATCGCCCCGAACCGAAGCACAAATCCCACCGCGGTGACGGTCATCAGGAGCCAGGTTCCCCAGACAAACCAACCGGAACCCGGCTCAACCTCGGAAAGAGCTCGGCGACCGTCGGTAACTTCGGCCATCGATTAGCGAACTCCCACCGTCTGGGCCTCGGCAAGCATGGCCAGGGCTTCCTGCTTGGTCGATTCGGCTGCCGAATCGCCCCGAAGCATCGCGGCCAGCTCATCAATCCGGTCGTCTTCAACCAGTTGTTCGATGGTCGTCCGCGTGCGCCCTCGGGTCGTCTGCTTGCGGATGACCCACTGATGCATCGCATAACTGGCCATTTGAGGCAAGTGTGTCACACAAATGATTTGATGATGCTCCGCCAGTGCCGCCAGTTTCTTCCCGAGCACCGCCCCGAGCCGACCGCCGACTCCCGTGTCGATCTCGTCAAAAACCAGCGTCGACACCCGATCCACACCAGCCAGGACCGTCTTGATTGCCAGGGTTACGCGCGACAGCTCGCCTCCCGAAGCAATCTTCCGCAGGGGTCTGGGCGGCTCCCCAGGGTTCGGAGCGAAGCGGATTTCGACCCGATCGGCCCCCCCCTCCGGCGGTGCCGTCGCCGTCGGGTCGTCACCCATCGGCAAGGCCTCGACCAGCACCAGGAGCTTCGCCTGCCCAAGGCTCAGATCCTTGAGATGTCCTTGGACCGCCCTGGCGAACGCCTGGCTCGATTTACGGCGGGCCTCGGTCAATTCCTCAGCGGCCTCCCGAAGTGCGGCCCAGGCCTCGACCAGCGGAGCATCCAGTTGCTGAAGGTCGGCCTCGTCCCGCTCGATACTGGCAAGCTGATCCTCAACCTCATCCCACCGCGCGGCCAGGCCGTCTGGATCGCATCGGAACCGATGACTGAGCTTTCGATACAGCGCCAACCGGGCTTCGAGCTGCTCGAGCCGGCCCGGATTGTCTCCCGATTCGTCAACCAGATCACGAAGCATGTAGGCGACTTCCCGTGCTTCGTCGGCTAGGCGGCTGAGCGTCGCGGCAGCCTCTCCCAGCTCCGGCACCGTCTCACCGAGGGGTTCGAGCCGTCGGGCGACCTTGCCCAGCATTGCCTGGGCCGATCGATCGGCATCGTAGAGCAAGGCGAACCCTTCGGCCGCGGCCTCCCGAATCGATTCGGCCCCAGCCAGGCGCCGGGCCTCCCGGTTCAGGTCGTCGTACTCGCCGGCTTTCGGTTCAGCCGCGGTCAGCTCGTCCCGCTCGAACTCCAGCAGCTCCCTTTCGCGACGGCGACGGTCTGCCGCCTCAATCAATGCCAGGCGACGCTTCCGGAGTGTCTCATGAGTCGATCGTGCTTCCAGATAGGCCGCCACGACTCGGTCGAGCCCGCCATACGCATCGAGCAGGCTCCGCTGGCGGTCGGGATCGAGCAGGGTCTGGGTCTCATGCTGTCCGTGGACATCGATCAGGCGAGCGCCAATTCGTTTCAAGGTCGCAACCGGAACCGGCAGGCCATTGACATGAGCCGAGCTTCGGCCGTTTGCTCCGATCCGACGGGTCACAATCAGCTGGTCATCGTCGATCGGACCGCCGAGGATCGCCTCGACCTCGGCTCGAAGCTCGTCGTCGCCCGAAAGGTCGAAGACAGCCGCGGCTCGGGCTTCGTCCTTGCCGTCGCGGACCAAATCGGCCGACGCCTTGCCTCCCAGCACCAAGCCCAGCGCCGTCAGCAAGAGGCTCTTGCCCGCGCCGGTCTCTCCGGTCCAGGCACAGTAGCCTTCCCGCAATTCGACCCGAGCATCCTCGATCAAGGCCAGATTCTGGACCGACAGTTCTCGGAGCACGGCGAGCGACCTCCGGTTGTCCTCACCGCCGATCGCATCCCGAATTGTCCGGGCCGATCAGCGCAACCCCAGGTTCAGGGCATGAAACCCGACAGCCTCCTGAACGTGGGCATCCCAGTATGCCCAGTCATGACCGCCAGGAAACTCCTCATATTCATGCGGAATCTGCAAGTCGTTCAAATGACCATGAAATGCTCGATTCTGATCGAGCAGGAAGTCTTCGGTCCCACAATCGATCCGAAGCTTCGGCAAGAGCCCGTGATCAATCTGCTCGACCAGGGCAAACGGATCGTCAGAGCCCCCCGACGGTTTGGGTCCGAAAATCCGACCGAACTCGGGACTCAAGGCGCGGCCTTCGCCAATTCCATGAACAAATCCAAGTGCTCCAGAGTGAGAGTTCACGCTCGAAAATCGGTCGTGATACTTCACCCCGATCTTCACCGCGCCGTATCCTCCCATCGAAAGGCCGCCAATCGCCCGCCCCGATCGCTCGGCTTTGACCGGAAACGTTCGATCGACGAACGAGACCAGTTCCAGCAAATCATCCTCGTACGATGCACCTTCAACGGCATTGGTATACCAACCACGCCCCCCATCGGGCATGACAACGGCCATCGGCAACCCGGCGACATACCGCTCAATACTCGTCCGACGCATCCAGATCGTATGGTCGTCCGAGAGACCGTGGAGCAGGTAATACACCGACCAGGGACGGTCAATCCTTGGATCGTCCGGAAAGACGATATTGAACGCCGATGCCTTGCGCAAGGCCTGGCTGAAATACTGGATCGTGGCAAACGCCATCCGGTCGGCCTCCGACGTCGGCCGGGATCGCAAGGGTTGCGATCGGGCCTATTTGACTTTCGAACCCGGCAGGCACTCGGGATCGGCCGGGGTCAGCAGCACGACCTTATCTCCCGAACTGGCCGCGAGCAACATGCCGTTGGATGCTTCACCACGGAGCATGGCCGGCTCCAGGTTATTGACCACCACGATGAGACGACCGACCAGGTCCTCAGGGGAGTAATGCTGCTTGATGCCCGCGACGATCTGCTTTTGTTCGTCGCCCAGGTCCACTTGCAGGAGCAGGAGTTTGTCGGCATTCGGATGGGGACGAGCCTCCAGCACCTTGGCAATGCGGAGGTCGAGCTTGGCGAAATGGTCGTAAGTGATCGGATCGGCCATCGTCGACTCGATTGGCTGCGCCTCGGCGGTCAAGGAATAGACCGCCGGCATGTTCGACACCTCGATCGGAGCACGACACCCGCGCTCCTCGTCGAGCATCCTATCGCTCCATTCATCGGCTCGTCAAGGCACCAGTCTGAACTTGCGTTCACAATTTGGTCGGGATACCTACTTCGGGCTGTTGTCCGACACCCCGAGCCGTTCGACCTTCCCTTCTGGCAGGAGGACCGAGGAATTCCCGAACGATCGTTCCAGGCTTCTCCAGTCCCTCGATCAGCGCGGCGACACCAGGCGGGCGAGCCCTCGACCCAAATCGCGGATCACGGCCCAGGCAATCACGAACGGCGTACTGGGGCGAGTCAGGATCGTCGGCAAATTCCGCTCAAACAGGAAATGACCTGCAAACATGAACGCATAACCGCCAAGAAACAGGCCCAGCGACCACAGCGGTCGGAACGGGAGCACAAGAATTGCCGCCGCGACCATTGGCCAACCCACCCCCACATGCAGAACGTGATTGACGGGGTGGGAATGATCCCGTCGATACTTCTCAATAAAGCGAGCCATCCGGGGGGAGCCAGACGCCGAGGGCATAAACGAAGGCATCAGCGAGCACTCCTTGCGCACTCTTGGCTTGGAGACGAGGATCGGTACCGGTACGTCCCTGGTCTCCGGGACGACCAGAGCGACTCTCACACTATCCTGATGCCCTTTTCACTCCAAGATCATTCCGATTCCGGAAGTCGAGGTTTCCCTCGATCAATCCCCCTCAGCGGCATCATCCTGCGCGGAGATCACGGGCAACGAATTGGGATCGAGTCCCTGCCGGACCTTTGGATCGTCGTATCGGTCGAGCTTGGGATGGGCGACCATGGGCCATCGCTTCGAGAAATCCCAGTGCGGGTCGTTGTCACTATCGTGGCAACGGATGCAGAGGCTTTGCTCAGCTTCCTCTCGGGTCAGGACCATCTGGGAACGATATTCCCAGTTCATCGGGTCGGTGATGTGAAGGGAGCCAGGTCCGTGACAGTTCTCGCATTGCTGGTTTCTCAGGTGGGGCGTCGTCGCGAGATTAACGAACCCAGACTCATACTCGAATCCGGTCGCGTGGCAACTGACGCATTCGGCGTCCATGGTCCGATTCCCGCGAGCCCCTGTCTCGATCGCAGGCCAGGCATAGGCATGCTTGGTGGTCGACCATTTCTGGTAGGTGTTGGGATGGCAGTTCTTGCAGGTTTCCGCGCCGACGAACCGGGCTCCCGAGGGATGGGGCCGTCGGGGGTAGTTCTCCACCACATCGTTCTGATCGAGCCGGTTCAGGTACTCTTCACCCAGCAAAGAGCGGATCGGCTCGATGTCGTGATATCTGGAGTCGAGCCGAACGCGGCGATAGCGCGGACGATCGGGGGTGGCGGCGAACAGGTCGAGTACACCAACTTGCTGGCCTTTTTTCCCGACCAGGACCAAGGTCGTCGTGCCGTCGTGCAACCGTTCCGGACGGGCGGGGGCATACTCATATTCGGATTTACCCACAACGATTTCAACTTCGGGGAAGGCTTCGGCCAGGGTTCGGGCCAAATCACTCGGGCCTTGAACCATCAGGACTTGCAGGTCTGTTTCCGATTGAAGCGATGGCAGGGCAACCTGGACCGACTCCATCGGGTCGAGCACGCGCTGGAAGAAGAAGTCCTGCTCCGGATCGTTCAGCGCGGTAATCGTCCTTGGATCAACGACGGCAAGGATCCCGACGGAAAGCCCTCCGACCTTGACCTGAATCGACTCTCGGAACGTCTCCTCAAGCCCCTCGGCAGGCTGAATGTTGGTGGCCAGCAGGGGAGGAGCGTCGGGCACGCTCAGATACTGACCCACGAACTCCCCCAGACCGATTTCGAGGTCATCGGCGCTCAACGCCAGTGCCTGGTAACCCAGGCGAGCGAGGGCTTCGAGCCCGATACCCTGCTTAATCCGGATCTGATCGGGGCCGGCTCGGGAGCTTGCCGGATCGGCGATGATGCTTCCCAGGTCGATCGCGAGAAGCTCCTGGCCCTGCTCGCGAAGTTGGTTCATCAGGTCGGCTCGTCGCCCAAGGCCGCCCGTTTGTCCCTCGGTGCAGCCGCAGGGTTCGAGGTAGCCGTATTGCTGACCCGAGACGATGAGTACCGCATCAACATGACGGTCATCGTCCTCGATGTCCTCGGCCAGGTCGTCGTTCGGATCGGCCGGAATCGACGGCTTGACACGATCCGTCGCCTCGGGCGGAGTGTTCGAGGAACAACCGACGTAGACCAGGATGGCCGCCCCAATCAGGACCGAGGCGACCGCCCTCCAGGGGCTCCGACTGTCTGTCATCGATTCCAAAGCTCCGTCTCGGTTCGTCGGATGCGAAAGAACGCCACTCCCCCTCCCGGGGAGCAATCGGCGCAAGCCTCAGCCCCCCTCGGGAAGAGTCATTTCCTATCGAGGGGGATCACCTCACCTCGAAACTTAGCCGCCCCGGACCAGGACCTCGACGGGAACCTTCACTTCTTCGGCCTGGGGGTGATCCGTTTCCAGGAGCAGAACGCCCTTGTGAATCCCAGGCCTGGCTCCCTGGGGAATGGTCACTTGCAGGCGATACTGCCGGAACTGGTCGGACGCGTTGACCTCGGAAACCGGCTCGACGGTCCCCTCGACAATCCCTTGAAGCGCATCAGGGACACGGACGGTGAACGTCGTTCGCTCATGGTTCCGCACGTTGAGCATGACCGTGACGGTCCGCCCTTGCTTGCGATCGACACCCGGCAGATAAAGACGTTCGGGCATGGCGGCAATCGGCCCGACAATTTGACCACCGATGGGCAACTCGACCATTGGACGAATTGGGTGGTCGGTCATGAGCGTAATCAGGTCGGAGAATCGCCCCAGCGGCAAGCCGGGCTTCAGGGTAACCGTGACCACGTAACCGGCAGTCACCTTCGGCAGTTCCTCCTCGTGATCATGGCCGGGAGGGGGGCCACCGGGACCATGGGAGTGGCCAAGGACCGACTCGAGACGGGCCTGGTTAAAGATTTCCAGCTCCTCGTCGGTCAGGGGTCGAACCTCGGGAACGACCACGCCGGGCCGAGAGCTGGTCGGGTTCGACTCGATCGAAAGCTCAGGATAGGTGGGCGAGAACACGATCGCAGACAAGGAACTTTCCTGGTCGCTCGGTGCCGCCGGAAAATCAAGCCGGGGCGGATCCACCACGACAGCCGGAGTGATCACCCCCTTGACCATGAAGCTTAAGGTCGGGTGATGCTCATAATCATTTGTAGCAAAACGAGCATAGGTGCTGAACTCTCCAATCTTGTCTCGCGTTTCCCAGGCAACGGCCAGGTCGACCTGTTCGCCGGGTTCGATTTCCAGAGTTTGCCCTTCCGTCAGTGACTGTTTGTCTTCTCCGTACGTGACCCCTGTGCACGTGCATGGTTTTTCGATGAAGCGCAACTGAAGCGTGCCTTCTCCTTCATTGCGAAGGGTCCAGGCACGATCTCCGCGATCCTGTTCGCTCATCAAACCAAAATCATGTGTAGGTTCGCCGTCGAAGACCAACTGGGGAGGTGGTCCCGTCTCTTCATCGAATCGTGAGGAGGGTACGGGGCCAGCCACGTCGGCAGGCAGGTAGCTGACAGCCAGCGGGATGGCCGCCGCCGCGACAACAATCAGCACGGCCAGAATGATCCAGCGGATCATGATCGAGCAGCTCCGTGGCGAGATAAAGATCAAGAAGAATAAGGCGGGCGACAGCGGCCCACTCGACGATTCCGAACGGGTCTGGATTGGGGCGGACAGTTGCCAATCACACGACATGAGGTCCGAGAAAGTTCGGAGGGTGTTCATGTCGGACGATTGGTCAGGGCTGCCAATCAGGTCGGACCGGACCGAAGTAGGACCCCAGCCATTTCCCTGTTGAATTGTAAAGGGCCGTTCGGAAGAGGGTCAAGCAGAGGGAGTCACATCCCGAAGCCCGAAAGTTTTTTCGAAAAGTCGCACGGCAATGGATTGACAGCGGTGATCGAAGGCGTTACTTCTTCAAATTGCCAACGTAGCGATCTCGCCTGCGATGGCATTTTTCGGGGAGTTTTCCCCGATTGGTCGGGAGGAACGTTGGATCGCGTTCGCGACGTCATGATCTCTCATTTCTTCCGTCCCTGTGTCAGGGTGCATCTCGCGGCTGGCACACTCCGATTTCCCATCTCCGTTTGCGCTCGGTGGAGTGCCTGAGTCAGACCCAGGCGAACGTCATGGCGAAGCGACTCTACGTCGGGAACCTAGCCTACACGGTCAACGATGCGGACCTGCTCGCCCTGTTCGAGCAATATGGTGCGGTCCGCTCCGCGCAGGTTCTGAAAGATCGTGAAACTAACCGGAGCCGTGGCTTCGGCTTCGTTGAAATGGATAACGATGACGAGGCCGACAACGCGATTTCCGCGCTGGACGGCCAGGACCACTCCGGTCGTCGCTTGACGGTGAATGAGGCCCGGCCTCGGACGCCCGGTGGCAACGGCGGCGGTGGTGGTGGCTACGGCCGTGGTGGTGGTGGCGGCGGCTATGGCGGCGGCGGCTACGGCGGCGGTGGCGGCTACGGTGGCGGCGGTGGTGGCGGCGGCTACGACCGCTATTGAGTCGACCCCGTACCGTTGGGTCGGGTCTGTCACCCTTGTTTGTGATGATCTGACCCCGTCCAGCTACAACCTTTCGGCGCCGTGGGTTTCGCGGAGGCCCATCCTTGACGATGGCAAACCCTGATCCCAGTCCCTCGATCGATCCTCTCTCGGAACTGCGAGGGAGGCTCGAAGCCGTGCTGGACCGTGACGTTCGTCCTGATCTCCGGGCCGATGGTGGCGAGATTGATGTGGTCGGCATCGACCCGGATCGGATTGTTCAAATCCGGCTTTCAGGTGCCTGTCAGGGCTGTTCGTCGGCTGCGATCGTCCTGGCGATGCAAATCGAGTCGGTTGTGAAGGCGCAAATTCCCGAGATCCGGTTCCTCGAACCGGTCCCTTGAGCGCTTCTCGTGCCCTTGATGATTGGTGCCGTTCCCAACGGATGAGCCCTTGTCGTCCGGAGTCGAGCATGCGATTCCAGGACGCAATGCCTCGAATCGTTCGTATTTTGATCCCTGGATCTCTGACGATCTGATCCGGTGCTCATCCGTCATGACCTTAGGTTCACAGAAAGCTCCGTCCGTCCAATCGAAGGGCGAGCCTCCCTGGCTCCGTCCGCGTTCGCTGTACGTCCACGTCCCGTTCTGTGCTCACAAGTGCGGATACTGTGACTTCGCATCACTCGCCGGGGTTGATGACCTGGCCGACCGTTACCTCGATGCGCTCGCTCAGGAGATGCGACGAGGGCTCAACGACCGGCCCAGCGTCGATACTATTTTCATCGGGGGAGGGACGCCAACCCGCCTTGATGCCCGGCAGTTGGAGCGGTTGTTGGCCCTCATTCAAGACCTGGTGGAATTGACCCCTAGTGGCGAGTGGACCGTGGAGGCCAACCCGGGAACCCTCGACGCGCAGAAGGTCCGGGTCCTGGCTGAAGGTGGGGTCAACCGAGTCAGCCTGGGAGCCCAGTCATTTCAACCGAGTTCGCTGAAGGCACTGGAGCGCAATCACCATCCGGAAGACGTTCCCCGAGCGGTCGAACTCATCCACCCCTGGTTCCAGCGTTGGTCGCTCGACTTGATCTTCGGAGCGCCGGGTTCCTCGCTTGGCCAGTGGAGCGATGACCTGGAACGGGCGATCGCCCTAGGCCCGTCGCATCTTTCCTGTTACGGTCTCGTTTACGAGAAAGGAACGTCGCTCTGGAAGCAGTGGAATGCTGGGGAAGTCCTGGCTGTGGCCGAGGAGGTTGAGCACGACATGTACGCCCTGACAATCGACCGGCTGTCGGATGCAGGGCTTCGTCACTATGAGATCTCCAACTTTGCCCGTCCAGGGCACGAGTCTCAGCACAACCTTGTCTACTGGGCCAACGACGCCTATTACGGCTTCGGGTTAGGGGCGACGAGGTACGTGGATGGGGTCCGATCGTCAAATACGAGGGATTTGCTCGCCTACCTTCGCCGGATCGAGAGCGGCCAGGAGGCCACGGGGCCAACTGAGCGACTCGGCTCGGAAGAACGTGCCAGGGAAACGGCCGTTCTGATGCTCCGAAGGCTCGAACTGGGGATTGATCGGCAGGATTTCCGACGGCGTTGCGGCCTCGACCTCGATGTCCTCTGTGGCGAATCACTCTCCCGCTCGGTCGCCCGAGGGTGGTTGATAGACGACGGCCGTCGGCTGAAACTCTCCAGAAGCGGTCTGTTCCTAGCAGATACAGTCATGAGCGATCTGCTCTGATCGAATCAGATCAGGAGGATCAGGATCTCGCGACTGTCCCAAGGAGGGGACTTCCCGATGGCTCGGATTGTCGTCGTGTCTGCCCTGCTTGTGTGGCTTTCCGGATGTGCCATGACGGGGCACCGGGAACCACTGGATGGTCGAGTGATCCCCTGCCCTTGCGAAGTCTCGGAACTTGCCGTGATCGCGGCGGAGCATCCTCAGGCGATCATCTCGCGAGACTCCGATCTGGCGACTGCTAAGTACCACCCTGGCGCCTTTGTGACGTATCGCGTGTTCGATCCGAGCACCGATGCGATCGCCGGGAATCAGTGTTCCTTTGATCGCAACGGCCGACTAATCGCGGCAGGCCCCGCCGCCGGGACGCCAGACTTCATTTCTCCCGAGCGGAGCGTTCTGGGACACTTTGTCGTCGATGTGCTTCCGTTCCATCGGTTCGGGTGGATGGAGTATCATCGAAGAGGCTGGGCGCCGGTATCGAGGGTGTCCTGCGATTGAATGGCCTCGGCCTGGTCGGCATCGTGCAACGGCTGGCTCGGTCAGGCGAACCGCGATGACGGCCCCGGGCTTCGCACCTTTCGAGACGTCTTTCGATGCTCACCGGCAACCTTGTCCGCGTCCGGGTCTCCAAGAATCGGGTCATCCCGCAGTATCTGGACCGCGACAACAGCTACTGGCTGGAGGTGGCCGAGAGTCTCCTGCTCATTTTTCGCGAAGGGGTCGGGATGACCCGGGGCGAGATCGCCTCGGAGATCGAGGCGGTGATCGGCAAGGGAATGGCGTCGCTCGTTCACCAGGGGTTAGCAAAGGTCCTGGAAGATCGTGCCGAGTTTGAAGTGGTGGCTGATGTGCCGCCCGACCTGCTCCGCGAAAAGGTCTTCACCGCAGCGGCCGAGCAACGCAAGCAGCTTGCTCACTCGTCGAAACCAGGTCTCCGCGACCCGTTTCGACGCGACGAGGTGCTGGACCTCGTGAGTCGTGAGATGGGGATTTCCACCGATCAGGTTGTCGCGGGGATGTTCGCCGACCTGAAGGATGAGAACCGGCTCTTGACGTTTGGCGACCTCTCGGCGATCGCTCTGATCGATCGCTACAACGTCGCGCTGGCTCAGGCGGTCTTGCTGCGATCAGTTCACCTCGAAGCCAATGTACGAGGCGAGAAACCGGCTCGATATCGCCAATTGTTCCGATTCTTGAAATTTCATCGGTTGCTCTATCAGGTCAAGGGGTCGATGACGGGGGGGTATACGTTCTACCTGGACGGCCCCCTGAGCCTGTTCATGGCGACGAACCGCTACGGCTTGCAGATGGCCCTGTTTCTGCCTGCCTTGTTGCGTTGTGCGGATTTCCGGGTCGATGCCGAGCTGCGCTGGGGACCGAAGCGCCAGCCAAGGACGTTTCACCTGGAGGCATCGGACGGGCTCGTATCGCATTACCAGGAGAGCGGCGAGTACATCCCGAGCGAGATCAAGGCGTTTCTGGACCGCTTTCGCCAGGTCGCCCCCGACTGGGAGGTGACCGAAACGACTGAGCTGATTGATCTGGGACGCGAAGGCGTGTGGGTTCCTGACTACAAATTCGTCCATCTTCCAACGGGAACGGACGTGATCGTCGAGATTCTGGGGTTCTGGAAACGATCGGCGCTGGACCGGCTGCTCAGGGTATTGCCGCATCATGGACCACCGCGCTACCTGCTGGCGATCTCTGACTCGATGAAGGTGGACGAAGGGGCGGCCAAGGACCTTGAGGGGCCAGTCCTGCGGTTCAAGGAAATCCCGAACGCCCGTGAGATGCTTGCATTACTCAAGGGGTTTCTTCCAGGGACGCAGCCTCGTTCGCTGATTGATTGAAGGGATCGGGATGAAACTGGCCTGGGCGACGGACATCCACCTGAATTTCGTGTCTGAGGAGGAGACCGCTCGGTTTTGCGAGACCGTCGCGCGGACCGGAGCCGATCGACTTCTGATTACCGGAGACATCGCCGAGTCGCTCGATCTCGGGCCGTTCCTCGGGTTCATGGCCGACCGGCTTGGCAGGCCGATTGACTTCGTGCTCGGGAACCACGACTTCTACGGAGGGCGCATTTCGGAGGTCCGGGCGGCGATGGCCGAAACAACACGGACGATCCCAACCCTGAACTGGCTGCCGGAATCGGGGGTGATCAACCTCGGATCTGGCGTGGCGCTGATCGGTCACGATGGCTGGGGAGACGGTCGACTGGGAAACTTCGCCGGCTCGACCATCCGCTTGAACGATTATCGGCTCATTGGAGAGCTGGCCGGGCTCGATCAGGCAAGGCTCGGGCAAACCCTCGGTCTCCTGGGAGATGAGGCAGCCGCCCACATCCGACGCACCTTGCCCAAAGCCCTCAAACAGTACGAGATGATCCTGGTTGCCACACACGTTCCACCGTTCCGGGAGGCATGTGTCTTCAAGGGAAGGATCGCCAACGACGAATGGATACCGCACTTTAGCTGTGCGGCCGTTGGGAAGGTCCTGGCAGAGATCATGGCTGATCATCCCGATCAGCGCGTGCTGGTTCTCTGTGGGCATGTGCATTCGAGCGGGATGGCCACGATCCGCCCCAATCTGGTCGTGCTCACCGGATCGGCCGAATATCGGCGCCCGGACGTCTTTCGCGTGTTCAACGTGCCCGACGACCTGAACTTCGTGTTCCGGGAAGCAGGAGACCCGCCTTCCGGTTGAGGAAATTCTTCAGAGCACCACGCGTTTGGAGGGAACAGACTGGATGCAAGGAGCCGTGGAGTCATTTCCCCAAGAATTTGGTGTCGATGGTTGACAGGCGAGGACAATAAAGGTTAAACATCTAAGATGAGACTCCCGGCGCGGTTCGAGGAGAACCTGCTGGGGACATGGGCCGAACGGTTCCACGGGCACGGCTCGCCAGAAGAAAGGACCGATTCCTGATGCTGACGATCTTCGGGCGGAAATCGGGCGGCTACTGTGACGGAGTCAGCCGTCGAGGATTCCTGAAAATTGGAGGGCTGGCCTTTGGGTCGAGCCTCATCACCTTGCCGGAGATTCTCCGTGCCGAGGAAGCCGGGCGGTTGGCGGGCAAGCCGTCGAAGCGACACAAGGCGGTCATCAATATCTTCCTGGCGGGTGGTCCTCCGCACCAGGACATGTGGGATCTGAAGCCCGAGGCTCCCGAAGAGATCCGAGGTGAATTCAAGCCGATTGAAACCAATGTTCCCGGCATTTTCGTCGGCGAGTCATTCCCGAAGCTCGCGGGAATGATGGATCGAGCGGCTCTGATCCGGTCGGTCGTCGGTGCGACCGGGCGTCATGACCTGTACCAGTGCAATGCCGGCTATAAATTCGATGACCAGCAGGCCATTGGCGGCTGGCCGAGCATCGGCTCCTTTGTCAGCAAGATGCACGGTCCGGTCGATCCGGCAGTGCCCCCGTTCGTCGGTCTGGCCGAAACGACTCGGCACGTCCCCTGGAGTGACGCCGGTGAGGCTGGGTTCCTCGGACCGGCCTACGCTCCGTTCAAGCCCGACGGCTCGGCCTTGCAAAACATGACGCTCAACGGCATCACCTCCGAGCGGCTGGCCGATCGTCGCAGCCTGCTCCGCAGTTTCGATCAACTGCGTCGCGATGTCGATGCGACCGGTGCGCTCGAAGGGGTTGATTCGGCGACCTCGCTCGCCTTCGACGTGCTAAGCTCCAGCAAGCTGGTCGATGCACTCGACCTGACTAAAGAAGACCCCCGCGTCCGGGACAAGTACGGCGACGGCAAGCCGTACAAGTATCAGTACGATGGCGCGCCGACCTGCAACGACCAGTTGCTGATGGCTCGTCGCCTCGTTGAGGCGGGGGTGCGCTGCGTGACCCTCAGCTACGGCCGATGGGACAGCCACGGGGCAAACTTCGACCTTGTTCGAGACCACGGCGCGAAGCTCGACCAGTGCCTCTCGGCGCTGGTCGAGGATCTGGAAGTGCGCGGGATGCTCGACGACACGGTGGTCATTGCCTGGGGCGAATTCGGCCGCACGCCGAAGATCAATGCGCAGGCTGGCCGGGACCACTGGCCGCAGGTCGGAGCTGCCTGGATCGCGGGCGGTGGGCTGAAGACCGGGCAGGTCATCGGTGCGACCAACCGGCTGGGTGAGCAGGCGGTCGAACGGCCTGTCCACTTCAAGGAAGTGCTCGCAACGCTGTACCACTGCCTTGGTATCGACGTGGATCGCGATACGGTGATCGACCCAGCGGGTCGGCCTCAGTATCCTGTCGATATGCCTGCCATCCGAGAGCTGATTTGAGCACGCTCTGAAAGCTCTGCTCAGCGAATAACCTCCGATCACACGAGACGAGTCGGCGAGCCCCTGGGGCTGCCGACTCGTTTTTTTTTCGAGTGTGAGGCGTTACCTGGCACCCCAGACGGCAATCATCACAGGAACAAGGAGACATGGCGTAAGCGGAGCACCAGACTGATCGTTCGCAAAATCCGGAGCCAGAGAGATGGAACCTCTCCGATCGCCTCGCAACCGCAAAGAATGGATCGATGAGATCAACTCCGTTCCCGTGACCACAAACGAGCGACTGGGACCGATTCTGTCGGGGCTGGGACTGGTCGGGTGGGTGCTGGTTGGCCTGATCTTGAGACTCATCTGGTCGAGTTATGATCAGGCAACGGACATTCTGCTCCTTCAACTCGTGACGAGCAGTCTTGCCTCGGTCCTGGTGCTGTTTGCAGGGGGAGCCGCGAGCGTGACCCTTTCGCTGGTTGGTGGGCTGATCTGTGGGACTCAACTCTTCGTCCGACACGTTGTGGACCACTGGACAATTATCGGCGTGGTTACGTCGATGATCGGTCTTTCGCCGATCGTGATTCTCGGGCTCAAGCTTCTCGGCGGGTGATTGGCGGCAAACGAAACGGCCTGCACCGCTGGGATCATCTCCCGGACCAATGGCCTGGTGATGCGGGCAGACCCTCCCGCAAGGCAAACGCGTCGGTTAGGATCGGACCGTCCGAGGCGGTTTCTGTTCGCAGCAACAGCGATGATCACCCAAGCCAGGGAGCTTTCGACAATGATCAGCCCGAATCCGTCCCGCCGATCATTTCTCAAAGTTGCAGGAGCCGCCGGTCTTTCCGCCGCGGCCGGAAGCGTCGCCCTTGGTCGGGACGACCAGTCGAGCAAGGAACGTCCCGTGGTCGGGACGGGGTCGCATCAATACGAGTGCATCCACGGCTGGGGAGAGGTTCCCGATCATATCAATTGGTTTGAAACCCATGGGGTTGCGGTGGATCGAGATGGCTTGATCTACATCACCCATCGGGCGGGAGGGGATCGGGCGTCTTCTCCCGAAATGGCGCAGGATACGATTGTCGTCTTCGATCCGGACGGAAAATTTGTCCGGTCGTTCGGGAAGGAATACCACGGCGGAGGCCATGGCATCGACATTCGTGAGGAAGACGGCCAGGAATACCTTTACCTTGCCTTTATGTTCCCGATCAACCTCGTCGTGAAGACGGACTTGAAGGGAGAGGTGGTCTGGGTCAAGGAAAAGCCCGAGGAGCCGGGTGTCTATGCCGATCCCGAGGCCCGGTTCAGCCCGACGAACGTGGCGTTCGCGCCGGACGGTGGCTTCTACGTCGGTGATGGCTATGGATCGAATTACATTCATCAATACGACAAGAAGGGTGAGTGGGTTCGGACGTGGGGCGGCACCGGTGAGGAAGCGGGAAAGATGCGCACCCCTCACGGCCTCTGGTTCGACGACCGTCCGGGGCGAGAGCCGGAATTGGTTGTGGCCGACCGTGCCAATGCGCGGCTCCAGTATTTCTCTCCCGAGGGGGAATTCCAGTCGATCCTCGATGAGGTCAGCTTCCCGGCTCACTTTGACATTCAAGGGGATTTGTTGCTGGTGCCCGATCTGCATGCTCGGGTCAGCCTGTTCGATCGTGAGAACAACGTAATCAGCCACCTGGGATACGACCCTGACTGGACCGCCGAGGTGCTCGACGGCTTTACGGTCCGCACCGAGCCAAATCGCTGGCGCCCGGGCCGCTTCGTCCACCCGCATGACGCCTGCTTCGACGCCGAGGGGAACATTTTCGTCGCGGAATGGGTCCGCACCGGGCGGGTTTCCAAGCTGCGTCGACTCTCCTGAACGCGTTGCGGTTGCTCCGCTTGCAACGAAGGCCGGTCCGGCCCCGCGCCGGGATCGGCCTTCTTGACCGAAGGAATTCATTGACACCATGGGCGACCTGGTTGAGACTGAGAATCAAGGTCCCACCAAGGAGCGCCAAACACACATGGGTCAGAATCGATGAATTCGCTGAATCGTCGCGGGTTTACCCTGATCGAGCTGCTGGTGGTCATCGTGATCATCGGCGTGCTGATCGCAATGCTCTTGCCCGCCGTGCAGGCGGCCCGGGAGGCCGCGAGGCGGATGCAGTGCACCAACAACCTGAAGCAACTTGGCCTGGCATTGCACAACTACGAGGGGACCCTCGGTGCTTTGCCGCCGACGCTGGTGATGACCGGGACGAGCCCGACCAGCATCACCTGGACCAACAGCATCGGCGCGCACTCGCGCATCCTGCCCTTCGCCGAGCAGGGCCCGATCTTCGAGGCGATCAATTTCGACATCGAGATGTATTCCCCCGCGAATCGGACCGCCACGTCAACGCGGATCGCCCTGTTCGTCTGCCCAAGCGAGACGGACCAGACGTTCGTCCACGAGCGCGGCGGCGAGATGAGCGTCTGCAATTACGGCTTCTGCCAGGGGGATTGGTTCAACTGGGCCGGCCCGGGCAGCACGCGGAAGAACCGCTCGGCGTTCGGCCCGAACCAGTCGCGCCGATGGTCGGAGTTCCGGGACGGCCTGAGCCAAACGCTGCTCATGTCGGAGGGGAAGGCCTACCAGGCGTACTACCGCGACTGCTCCTCGCGGATGTTGCAGAACATCTCCGGGCCCGACGACATCCCGCCCCCCGACGCCGATCCCTATACGGTCGCGCCGGAGTACCGAGGGGCGGGGGGCTGTGCGGCCCGCTTCGAGGGGCATTCCGAATGGCCCGAATCGGGCGTCCATCACGCCGGGTTCACGACCGCCTGGCCGCCAAACAAGCAGATCCGGGGCGGACCGAACAACGAGCACGAGGACCTTGATCTGAACAGCTTCCGGGAGAAGATGGGCGGCCCCTCCTACGCGGCCATCACCTCGCGGAGTTACCACCCCGGCGGGGTGAACTCCCTGTTCGCCGATGGGAGCGTGCGGTTCGTCAAGGAGACGATCAACGGCTTCACGTGGCGTGCCCTCGGCTCGGTCGCCGGTGGTGAAGTCGTCTCGGCGGATTCCTACTGAGGAGTGAGGTGCATGCACATCAGGACGACGACCCGGACCCTCCGCGAGGCGCTCTTGCTCGCGGCATTCGCGGGGCTTTGCGGTTGCGGCGGATTGACACCCGAGGGAGATTCTGACCGGGTGGTGATCTACGCCGCGCTCGACGAGGAATTCTCGAAGCCGATCCTCGAGGAATACGAGGCGGAGACGGGGGTCCGGGTCGATGCGAAATACGACGTCGAGAGCACGAAGACGGTCGGCCTCACCAACGCGATCATCGCCGAGGCCGACCGCCCCCGGGCCGACCTGTTCTGGAACAACGAGATCCTCAACACGCTCCGGCTCCATCGCCTCGGCCTGCTCGAATCGTTCGCCCCGGAGCACGCCGACGCCATCCCCGACCAGTACAAGGCCGACGACGGGACCTGGTACGGGTTTGCCGCGCGGGCCCGGGTCCTGATCGTGAACACGGACCTCGTGCCCGAATCGGATCGGCCGACCAGCATTCTTGACCTTGCCGATCCGAGGTGGAAGGGGAAGGCTGCCATCGCCAAGCCGCTCTTCGGCACCACCGCCTCGCACGCCGCCTGCCTGTTCGAGGCCTGGGGCGATGAGAAGGCGAAGCAGTATTTCCGCGACTTGAAGGCCAATGAGGTGGCGATCCCTTCCGGGAACAAGCAGGTGGCGCAGGATGTCGCCTCCGGCCGGTTTGCCTTCGGCCTGACCGACACGGACGACGCGATGGTGATGATCGAGCGACTTGGGGCCCCGGTCGCGATCGTCTACCCGGATCAGGACGAGGGCGGGCTCGGGACGCTCTTCATCCCGAACACGCTGGCGAGGATCAAGGGGTCGCCCCACGCCCCGGCCGCGGACGAGCTGGCGAGCGCGATCATCAGCCCGAAGGTCGAGGCCGCGCTCGCCGCGGGGCCGAGCGCCCAGATCCCGCTCCTCGAAACTACCGACGCCTCGGCCCGCGTCGAGACACCGAGGAGCATCAAGGCCATGACCGTCGACTTTGAGGCGGCGGCTGCTCGCTGGGATGAGGTGGCCCAATTCATCCGAGAGGAATTCGCCACCGATTAGACCCAGGTGATTGGCCCGCGAATTGCTCTGGATGGGAGAGCAAGATGTCTCGACTTCCCCCACCGGAGACCCGATCGTGTTTCGCCTGACTCAGGCTCAACCTGATGGGCAGGGCCTGGTGTTCGCCTCGCAAGGCTACGGTCCCTTGCTGCAGCGCGAATACGTTGCCGTGATCGAGGGATCAGACTGCTCGCCCGAGGAGGTCGCCGATCGGGTCCGGACCGACTTTGTGACGTTTGCACCGAGGGAGACGGCCCGTTTCAAGTGCCGATCGCACGAGGAAGGCGAACCTTTGAAGGTGGGCGATGTGCTCGACATCACGCTTTCCCTTGTGGGCGCGTGCCGCGTCAAGGTCGTCCACGTCGACGATCGCAGCCTCACGTTACGGACAATGGAAGGTCATCCCGAAGTGGGCAGGATCACGTTCGTCGCTGATCGAGACGATCAGGGGCGGCAGCGATTCGGCATTATGAGCCGAACCCGGGCAAACGGCCTCACAAACTTTGCCGGGTTCTTGCTGATGGGCAAGCAGATGCAGGCACGTTGCTGGATCAATTTCATCGGCAATCTGGCCGAGGCATGCAACGGGCGAGTGCTTGGTGCTGTCAAGGTCCGCACGAGAGCCGTGGAGGAGACTCCCGCCGATCGCCCTGGTGGTCCGGATGAGCCGACCTGTTCCACCAGGGTCGAGGGTCATTAACATGGCGCAGCCGCACGCGCCCTGGCCCTGGCGATTCGGCCGGGGCTGGTCGGAGTCTGAGTTGCGAACAATGCTCAGCGAACTGGCTCACCGACCAGTGAATTTCGACAGTCCGCCTGAGCAGATGACTGTCGATCATGGGTGGACAGTCGACGGCTCACACGACAGCCTAGGTTTCGAACCCGAAGGCCCCCCCCTGCCCAGGAGCCTGTATGCTCGTGCTCGGGAGGGACTACTCCATTATGATTTCTCGGACCCGTCGATCGTGGAAGGGCACTTTGACCCGGAGGTCAACCCGTTGGGTCGAGATATGTTGCTGGAACTGAAAGTCCTTGGTTTCCGGTTTCTCGGAGGCTGCCGGGTCACTCATCTTCGAGAGGAAACTGATGAGGGAATCACTGCCTTCGGGTTTCGCTACGACACCCTGGCCGGACACATCGAGCGTGGCTTTGAGTGGTTTTTGCTTACCAAGGATCATCAGACTGGCGAGGTCCACTTCCGGATCGAAGCTCACTGGAAACTCGGTGATTTCCCGAACTGGTGGAGCCGGCTCGGATTCCGGATTCTTGGCGAACGATATCGCCATCGCTGGCGACTTCGGGCTCCGGATCGGCTTCGAACGCTCGCAAAATACTCGGGTTCCCCATCGCACTTCGAGGCGGGAATGCTCGCCCATCGAGGCAATCTAGCCCCGCGACGCAGCTCAGATTGATCATTTGAGTGACAAAGAAGCACAGATGACGGAGGAGCCAGGAAGAGGCTCCCCCGAGCGTCACTCGTCAACGCACAGTCACACTATTGTGAGCCGTGAAGCTTGACCATTTTGTTATAAACACCCATAAGCATAATCGTCGAGGGCCATAGTCCGACGAAAAGCGCGGCATTGCGGTGCCCAGCAAGACGAAGGCCGAGCGACAGCCCAACCGCACCAAAGGCAGTGGCAAGGTAGACCCCAGACGGAACCATGCTGGTGTAATGTTCGATCGCCTTGGTCAGATAACCCTCTTCATGCTGATGGGCATGAACACTCATCTCGAATTCAGCGCGAGGTGCGACCATGTTTTCGGGACCTCCAGCAACGAGAGAAATGGACTCAAGTAGACCAAAGACTTGTGAGCAATCCTGGTGCCATGATCACGAGGATTGATCACCCTGGCCCAATGTTTTTGGAGAAGGCAAGGGACGGGATTTGAGGCGATCAATGTCTGCAGCAGTCGGTTCCTGAGCGTCGCGTAGCGCATAGGCGCGACTCCGAGCTCGTTCCCAGTCGCCGGCCCGACCGGCTGTGACGATCGCGTCAAACGCAGCCTCCTCGGCACCGCGAAGTGCCCCTTGAGCACGGAGTGCGTCGATTTCTTCGGCCAGTGATTCGAGCAACACGGGATCGCTCACCGATGTTGCGGTCGCGAGGCGAAGAATCAGTTCTCGATGCTCCGGTTCGACCTGTGGAGGAGCGCACCCTCCCGCAAGCAGCACAAGCGCAATCAATGTAACGGTGGCGATCGTTCCCGGTTGGGTCTGTATGGGAGAGACCCAGCAGGAATCGCACTCAGAATTCGTCGGCACTGACGACCTCCCCTCCTCGGATGGTGGCCATTGCCGCCCAGGCACGTTGATTACAGGTTTCCTTGACGAACCGCACACTCCCATCACCAAACAAGATATTGCATCCACCGGGATGCTCAGCGTACATCTGGCAGACGTGTGCAGAACGGGCATTCGGCGGGTGAATGACAAGATCCTCTCCCACCGAGGGCCCGCTGTGGGACAGGACCAGCGTGGCGGCGTAGTCACAATCGGAGAAGGCAAACTGAGGGGTTGGGCAGACCACTGCACCAGGGACCACGCCCACCCAGGTTTTGTCACTCAGGATGGACGAGTGCTCACCCATGAAGGTGGTATAGGAAAGACCGTCGCGAATGTCAGCAATCGTGGTTTTCGAGTTGCGGAAGAAGGGGCCATCGGCAACACGGCGCTGGTCCTCGATGGTATAGCCCCAGGCCTCATCACGGCCGGAATTGAGGACGTAGTGCGATCGTGAAAACCGAGCCAGAACCGCGCCGGGCTGGTCGAGCACGTCGAACTGTCGACTCGTGTCACTGACCGATGGACAGAGAAAGGTGTCGAGCGAGGTCGTCGTGCCGGTGAGATTCTCCGGAAAATGACAGGGGAGGTCGACATTCAAGGCCTGAGCAAGCGGTTGCTGCTCCATGAATGCGAGCAAGGTCGTTCCATACCCCCATCCGGGTCCGGTATCGAGCGTGGCGGGATCAGGAACGCCATGAACCCCTCCGCCTCCGGGAAGTGTTAGATAGCCCGGCGGAAAACATCCAAAGGCCGACTCGTAATGATGCATTCCGAGTCCGATTTGCTTGAGGTTGTTCGTGCATTGCGCTCGTCGTGCCGCCTCGCGAGCGGACTGCACTGCTGGTAAGAGCAGGGCAATCAAGATCCCGATGATGGCAATGACCACGAGCAATTCGATCAAGGTAAATCCCGAGCGCGTGACCGGCTCTTGCAAACCCATCACCCCTCGACGACGAAGTGCGTTCATCAGATGAGTCCAGCTCAAGAAAGATGTCTCTACGGCGTCGAGTGGACTTCAAACCTCCGGAAGTCGATCCACCTGCGTCATGTCGCAGGTTGGATCTGGAGAGTTCAGTGGCAACCCGCCGGCAACGTCACTCGGCAACCGCTCCTGCGCAAAGCTCTCAGCGAACTGTCATCATACCCCGTTTCTCAGAAACGAAAAGAGAATTTTTTTGGAGTCCCAAAATTCGTTTTGGACACTCCGTGCTAAGATTGAGATTCTACTCTCAATGACACATGCCCCCTCAACGGAGGGTTATTAATAAAACGAGATTGCGAAGAAAACTTCTCTGGACAGAAGCAAGACGTTTTGAGAAGAACATCATCGCACCGATTTTTCGCCTCTGGCGAGAATCAATTGTGTTCCAGGTATCTCAGGAGCCAAGGATGAGCACCCTGATGGAGAAGCGGTTGCGGAATGATTGCATCAGGACCGCGATGACGGTGTTGATGGCGAGCCTGTTTCTGGGAGAACAGGCCGAAGGAGCGGTGATTCGCTCACGGGTTGAGCAGCGGTTGGTGACCTACTCGACCAGCACCACGTTGGGAAACGCGGGGGAACCACCGGTTACGTTGCTTGAGTTCAATGGAGTCGGCAGCATCTCAACTCCCGAGGCACCAGGGGGCATGTTCTCCATGCCAGGAGTCTTTTCGCTTGGCACCTTTACGACCAAGGCGGTTCCTTCGGGAATGAGTGTGTTGCTGGATCGTTTTCCCTTCTCGATCACCTTGAATCTGTTTGGAAATTCACCTGATCGTTCGGTCGTTTCCCAGATCGCGATCAACGGGACTCTGGACGGTGTGCTGTCAACAGCACCGGGAACAGGTCTGATCGCATCCGTGTCGTCGGTTTCGCAAATTGGCACGCCGATTGGGACCCCGCCGTTCCGGGTCGAGGATTTGCAAATCCTCGCACCTCAATTCATCATGCCTGCCGGGTCGTCGCCGTCGATGAACACACCCATCTTTGGGTATGTCAACGCGCAGGTTCCCGAGCCGACCGCGTTGGCGACACTTGGGGTGGGCATCGCCGTGTGGCTGCTCCGTCGTAAGCAGCAGGCACGACGGGTCAGAATGGAGGTGACAGCCTGACTGTCCAGTCAGGTGTGATTGCATTGATACGAAGGGTTCGTTGTCGATGTGAACGCCCGACCCTCAGTGGCAGGTTCGGGCGTTTCTTGGTGGCGACCGGGCGAACCCCACGACACCCAATCAGATCGCTCAGGTAAAAAGCTTGCGAATCGGTCGACCGCCATCCGTGATGGGAACCGGACGGGGTCCACCGGACAGAATGGTCTCGGGATTGATTCCAAGTGCCGCGTGAATGGTGGCATGAACGTCGGGGATGGAAACCGGGTGGTCGAGGATTGTCTTCGAGAGGTCGTCGGTGGAGCCGAAGGCGCCGTGATGACGTAATCCGCCACCGGCAAGAACGATCGAAAATGCAGCGCCTTGATGACCGCGTCCACCCCCGGCGTCGAAGCCGGCGGGACGGCCGAACTCGCTGGCGACGACGATCAAGGTCGAGTCGAGCATCTGCTTGCGTTCGAGATCGAGGATCAAGGACGACAGTGCCGAATCGAGTTCTTGAATCAAAAGGTGCTGCTTCAACTGACCTTCGTTATGGGTATCCCAGCCCGTTCCATTGAGAAAGCCGAGGTTGTGGGACACCTCGACGAACCGAACACCCGATTCGACGAGCCGTCGGGCGAGCAAACAGCGCTGACCGAACTCACCGCCGTAGGATTCCCGGAGTTCGCTTGGTTCCCGATCGAGTTGGAACACCTCGGTAAATCGAGGTCCGGTATATTTCAAACTCTCGGCCACGGCGCGATCATACCTGGCCAGCGGTGCTTCGAGTTGGGAATTCTGACGAAGGACGCCGAGGAGCCGTTCTCGATGCCGCTGCCGATCGTCGGTGACGGTCTCAGGACGTTGGAAACCAGCCGGACCGGATCGGGTCTCGGTTAGGTAGACGTATCCGGCATCTGGCCCGAGAAAGCCAGGCCCTCGGCTGACGTTGGGAAAGCCGATCAGGACATAGGGGGGGACGCCCTCGTGGGAAGCTCCTCGCAGGTGGGCAACGACCGAGCCGATCGACGGGTACGTCAAGGTTCCGATCGTCGGGCGGCCGGTGTGCACGAGGTTGGTCGCGGCGGCGTGCTCGTCGATCATCTCATGATGGACCGTGCGGAGCGCCGTCACGCGGTCCATCACGCGGGCGGTTCGTTCGAGAAACCGACAAACGCGGACACCGGGCACGACGGTTGGAATCGACTCGTAGGCGGAGCCGGGGATGCGTTCCCTGGGATCACCAATCGCTTTCGGGTCAAAGGTGTCGATCTGGGCCATTCCCCCGGCAAGCCAGAGGAAAATGCAATGCTCGGCGGATCCTCGGGGAGCGGTATCGAGTGTGGCTCGTGCCGAAGCTCCCGGCATGATCGCGGCGGAGATCGCCCCGGCAGAAGAGACAAGGAATGATCGGCGGTCGAGCGCCGGGAGGGTCGAAGGCATGGGGAGGGAATCTCCTCGGTCAAAGCAACCGATCAGGGCATGAACAAAAATTCGGGAGCGTTGATCAGGGACCAAAGGACATCTTCGAGCCGACGGCGCCAATCGGGGTCGAGTCGATTTGAGGGAGGGTCACCGCTGCGGGCCTCGGCTTCCCGCTGTCGCTGGATGGTGTCGGCCTCCTCGGTGAGATGGTTGGACCAGGAGACGTAGCGGGGGGGAGTGGGAGTCCGGACCGAGGCTCGGCTTGGAGTGGGCCGAGGTTGGACAACGCGAGTGTCATAGTTGGGGGTCAAGTAAGAGACAAATTCCTCTCGCTCCTCGGTTGAGGGGAGTCGGGTGAAGACGCGGAGAAAAAGTCGATCAACGAGCGTAGTGACCGGTTGATCTTCGAGTGCAAGGGCGGTGATGCCGTGGTCGTCTGAGAGCCGAGTCAGCCAGACTCCCGCGGTGCCGTTCGCGAGGATCGCCGGTTGCAGGACATTTGGCGAGGAGTCTCGGACGGTCAGCGGAGACTGTCGGGTTGGTCGCCAGCCGAACGCCTGAAGGAGATCGACAACCGCCTGGACGCGAGGCAAAGTCAGGCTCGGCCGATCCCGTTCGTTCGAGGTCGAGGCGAATTGCCAGGCCCGTTTGGGAACGCCGAGGCTAATGGAACTGACGATCGGCCGACCACCATCAACATCGAGGTTGATCTCCTCCGTCTTGAGCGGCTTGCCCGTGGCGAGAAACAAGGAATCGACAATCTGTTCGGCCGAGAGCCGACGCCGTGAAGCGCTCGCAAAGGTCGGGTCAGGTTGCAGGAGGTCGGGATCGGCAGCTCGTTGATAGGCGTGAGACTGAAGGATCAATCGAATCGGATGTTTCAGGTCGTACCCACCTCGGACGAGTTCCCGAGCGAGGTAATCGAGCAATTCGGGGTGGGACACCTCGGCCTTTTCCCAATCGTCGACGGGATCAACGAGCCCTCTGCCCATCAGTCGGGCCCAGATCCGGTTGACGATGACCTGGGCAAAACGCTCATTTTCAGGGGTGGTGATGAGTGCGGCGAGGCGATCGCGAGGCCTTGCGTCGCTCGGCAGCCAGGATGGTGACATGTCCGCCGCAATCAGTCTGGGGAACGGCCAGGCGGGGGTGACCTCGGCGCCGGGCTCCAACGTAACCTCGATCAATGGCGGTCGCCCCAGGGCGTGGAGGGCATCGTTCGGGACACTGCTGGTGCGGGGGACAGTGATCGGTTCCTCGGCGAGCATGGCGGCAAGGGAAAACAGTTGTTCCTGTGTCCATTCATGAGCCGGGGCGTCGTGGCAGCGAGCGCAGGTCATGTTGATCCCGAGAAAGGCAGAACCAAGGATGATCCCTTTCTCGGCCATTGGAACATCGTTTTCCGAGGCCATCCCGAAGCCGGCGGGTCCGCCGTCGCGAAGGCTCCCCCCCATTCGAATCAGTTCGGTGACGAACTGATCGACTGGACGATTGTCACGCATAGCCTCAACGATCCACCACCGAAAGGGACCGGTGTTGTTGAGCGTCGGGTTCAGGATATTTGGATTCTCGGCGAGGACGTCTTGCCAGTAGGCGACCCAGTGATCGGCCCATCGGGGGTCGTCGAGCAGGCGGTCGATGGCCAGGGAACGCCGAGTGCTGGGTGGATCGTCAAGAAAGCGGGAGATTTCGTCCTCGGTCGGAATCAGGCCGACGGTGTCGAGCGTCAGGCGACGGAGAAAGGCGAGGTCGTCGGCGGGTGGAGTAAACGGTTTCGGGGCTGATCGTGAGGCCCAGGAGGCTCCCTCGTGAATCCAGGTTCGAAGAAGGTCGATCTCGGTCTCGCCGAGTGGAGGCCCGGTCGGTGGCATGCGATCGAGATCGTCGGCGCTGGAGATGCGGAGGATTAGTTCGCTCTCGTCAGGATCACTGGGAACGACGGCCGGGAAGGTGGAGTCGCCTCCTGCCAGGGCTCCCGCTTCGGTGTCGAGCCGGAGGCCGCCACGAACGGTTTGCCCCTGGTGACACGAGAAACACCGGGCAGCGAGGATCGGTTGGACCTCGGTCGGGAAGTCAATGGTGCCGGTGTTTGAAGCGAGGGCTGACGAGGCCAGATGAGTCACGGCGAGGAAGTGGTCGATCGGGTTCGACGCGGGGTAGCCGGGTGGGCAATCGGGGATGGTGGGCTCGGGCGTGGACTCAAGCCACCTTCGGGCATGGTCGCGGCGCGCGTTCCACTCGTGAGCGTGATTCCGGAAAGCCATCGCCCGGTGTTCCGCGTCGAGCAGGGTGAGTCGAGCTTCCTCTGCCTCGACGAAGGTGGCCCAACTCTCGTCGGTGTACGGGATCGCAAGCTCGGGATCGGGTGAGAGTACCTGGAACGACTGCGAACCCTCGGGAGACCAGGCCACGACGGTCTCTCCCGGTTCGAGTCGCAGCGGATTGGATCCTCGACGGCCGCCGATGATCGATTCAAGAAGGACGCGATGCGCTCCGCCAACGGTTTCGATCGTCGTCCAGTTCTCGCGGTTCCCGGGAGGAGCAAAGCGGAAATCGGGGCTGAGGTTGAGGAAATCGTGAGGAATCGGCGAATGGCCATCGGTGATGGGAGGCGGAAACGGAGTCGTCAACAGCACCTTGCCATCGATCGAAAGGCGAGACGCTCCCCGAGCCCGGAGCAAGATGCGGTGGCGTCCTGCCGGCAAGGTAACGACGGCAGTCGCCCGGATCAGGAGGGGATTGGCACGGTCGGCTCGAATTCCGGTCTCGACGTACCGATGGGGCAGTCGGAAGATGCCAAAGGCAGGGACCTCGTACTGCTCCGAGGGATCGGGATGACCGGAAGGCCATTCACGGGTTTCAGGAATCCCCTCCTCGCATAACTCGACCCTCACGAGATCCAGGGGTTTCCTAGCGACACCAGCGAGAAGGGTATTCGGATCGTCTCCCAGGGCTGCATTGAAGCCAACGATCCCCAGGGCGATGCCGCCTATCATCAGCGGGAGCAGGACGTGTCGCCCGAATCGCAAGGGTTTTCTCATCCGATCGATTCCCAGGGAGGGCGTTGGGCCGGAACAGAGGGGGATTCGCACCGTATAGGGTACTCGAGCGATCGCCCACAGTCACCCAAAGGGTCCTTGAGCGCCGAAACCCTCAAAGCCTTGCCCAGTTGATCAAGCGAGCCCGCGTGACGACCGTGATCGAGCTGAGCGACATGGCCAACGCCGCGAACATGGGTCCATACGTGCCGAACAGGCCGAAGGCCGCGACCGGAATGCCGACGGCGTTGTAAAAAAAGGCCCAGAACAAATTCTGGCGGATCGCCCGCAACGTGGCCCTTCCCAACGCCAGGGCTCGTGGAACACCCCGCAAATCGCCGGTCGCGATGACGACATCGGCCGCAGCCTTGGCAACATCGGTTCCGGAACCGAGCGCGATCCCCACATCAGCCGCAGCGAGGGCGGGGGCGTCGTTGATGCCGTCGCCGACCATTGCCACGCGACGCTCGCGAGTGCTCGCGTTCCCACCATCCCCGGGCTGCTCAAGACGAAGGGACGCGACTCGGTCGGCCTTTTGATCAGGAAGCACTCGTGCAAAAACATGATCATGTTCAATGCCGACTTCCTCGGCCACGGCTTTGGCTGTAGCAGAGTGATCGCCGGTCAGGAGGTACACCTCGGCTCCCTGGTCGCGAAGTGCGGCGATCGCCTCCCGAGCGTAAGGTTTGGGAGCATCAGTCAAGGTAATCGAGCCGGCATAAGTTCCATCCACGGCAACGAGAACGATGATTCGACCCTGACTCAAGTCACCCTGCTCTGGTACGGAGACGCCTTCCTGATCGAGAAACGCCGGCGACCCGACGAGCACGCGAGCGCCATTCACCGTGGCCGCAACGCCTCCTCCTCGAACAGCCCGAAACTGCTCGACCCTGGCGGATCCGGCATACTCGGCGAGTGCGTGGGCAAGCGGATGCTCGCTGCCTCGTTCGGCGGCACCGGCGATCTGGAGCAAACGGTCGCGCTGCCAGCCAGGTTGTGGGATGACCTCGGCGAGAGTCGGCTTCCCCTCGGTCACCGTGCCGGTCTTATCGAGCACGACGGCCCGGATCCGGTCCATCCGTTCGAAGGCCGAGGCATCGCGCACAAGCAAGCCCTCGCGGGCCCCCCTGCCCGTTGCCACCGCTACCGCCACGGGCGTGGCCAGCCCCAGGGCACAAGGGCAGGCGATGATCAGGACCGCCGCGGCGTTGAGGATACCAAATCGCCAGTCGTTGCCGATCGTTCCCCAGCCGAGAAGTGTCAGGACAGCAATGGTGAGTACAACTGGCACGAAGACCGAGGAGATCCGGTCGGCCAGGCGCTGAACCCCGGCCTTCGAGCCCTGAGCCTCTCGGACAAGAGTGACGATCTGTTCCAGGACACTGTCCTTACCCAGCCGAGTGGCCCGGACGAGGATCGTGCCCTCGGCATTGCGTGAGGCCCCCGCCACCCGGTCGCCGGGGGACTTGGAGACGGGCATCGACTCGCCGGTGAGCATTGACTCGTCGACATCCGAAGCTCCCTCGATCACTTCGCCATCGACCGGGATCGACTCGCCAGGACGGACGCGGACGATGTCTCCGAGCGAGACCTGGGAGAGCGGCACGTCGTCCTCGCGTCCACCCTCGCGGACGATCCGGGCAGTTTTGGGGGCGAGGTCGAGCAAGCGCTCGATGGCCTGCCCGGCGGCCCCTTTCGAACGCGCTTCCAGGAACGAGCCGAGGGTGATGAGCGTAAGGATGATCCCGGAGTCCATAAAGAAATGTGCCTGCATGTGATCACCAATGAGAAGGTGATACAGGCTGTAGATGAAGGCCGTCGAGGTCCCCAGAGCGATCAGGGTATCCATGTTGGTCGAACCGTGCCGAAGCCGGTCGATGGCGCCTCGGATGTAGGGCCCTCCCAGAAACACCTGAAGAATCGTCGCCGGCACGAGCATGGCCCAGCCGATCCAGAGGGCATGTTGCCAGGCCCCGCCGATGAGCATCGGACCCAAACCGAGGATGATCAACGGGGTTACGAAGACGATGCCCACAACCAATCGGCGACGCCAGGAGGCGATCCGGTCCTTCCGCTCCCGGCGCATGGCGGCGGCGGCCTGAGTCGGGTCGGCGCGACGGTCAATCGGACGGGCCACGTAACCGGCCTCGGAGACGGCTCGTTCGAGCGATCGAAGGTCGAACTCGGCGGGGTCGATGCGGATCGAGGCTCGCTCGGTGGCCAGGTTCACCCGAGCCTCGCTCACTCCGGGAACCCTGGACAGGGCGTTCTCCACGCGACCCACGCAACTGGCGCAATGCATGCCTGAGATGGCCAGCTCCTGGTTTGAGCCGGTCGAGGCCGGCTCCGTCGCTCGGGCTCCCCGACCCTGGGGCACGATTCCGATCGAGACGAGCGGCTGATCCAACTGTCGAGGAGATGGTTTGTCAGGGTCAAGATTGTCGTCACCGGCGTCCTGATCGCTGGTCTCGGCGTCCTCAACCGGCTGATCGGAACCTGAAGGCGATTCGATCTCGGCCGAGTAACCCGCTCTGGCAACGGCCGATTGTAAACCCTCATGATCGACCCATCCCGGCATCACACGGACCTGGGCCGTCCCCGAGTTCAGATGAACCTGGGCCGATCGCACGCCCGGAACTGCTTCGATGGTCGTTCGAACGGTCCGGACGCAGTGATCACAGGTCATGCCCGTGATCGTCATGCGTAAGGTCGTCCCATCGGGTTCGGTCATGACTCCTCCAAGGATTCTTGGCCCGAGTGCGCTCCCCTGTCCTCCTCCATGCTGATCGGTCTTGAAGGGAAAAGCACTCTGTGAGGTTCGGGGCCTGGACGCATGACTCAGATTTGCGGTTTCGCCAAGGGGGTCTGAGGTCGGTTCTCACAACCCTCTTGCCTTCATAATCCAAACACGAGTGACGAGGTTGACTCCGAGACAGTCTCGTAATCAAGGCGATGCAACATCAGGACCCAAACCCGTCTCCTGGCTCAATGACGGATTGAGCTAAGCCCGGGAGATCAAGGCAATCTGCATCGTGGGTTCGACCGAATTGCTGGACGATCCGATCAACGTGGGGGGGAGGCTCGGGTCTCGGTGGTTGACCAACCACTCCAACACTTGCCCTCCTTATTATTGCGGATACTCGGGACGCTGAACCAGCGTTGATCGGAAAAACGGCATGAACGATTCGCACGGCCACCTTGCGCGGCATTGACCCGTTGGAACTCGGCTCGCGATAATACCCATCCCTCGACCCACGACGGTTCAATCCTTCCTGTGCTCCGGCGGATCGATGACCTGTGTTATGCATCCGCCGCCCTGGCCCCCTTTGTGATCGGCATTGCCTGCCGTTTCCGTAACGAGGACCAACGGTTGGTGATCACCCTTGAGAATTTGCAGCCCGTCCCTGATGCCCTGCGTCGATCAGTGCTCTCAATCGGGAATTTTGACGGCGTTCATCGCGGCCATGCCGATCTGATCGGCAGACTGCGGTTGATGGCCGATGCGCTGAAGGCCCCGGCCATCGCGATCACCTTCGACCCGCACCCAATCGCCGTGCTTCGCCCCGATCAGGCCCCTGCACCGCTGAGCTGGACCGATCGCAAAGCGGCGTTGCTGAAACAGATCGGGGTCGATGCAGTCGCTATCTTCAAGACTGGCCCCTGGTTGCTCGGACTCACGGCCCGAGCGTTCTTCGAACGGGTCATCCTGGATCAATTCGACGCTGCCGGGCTGGTCGAGGGTCCGACGTTCGGCTTCGGACGGGATCGCGTGGGAACGGTCGAGACGCTTGATGACTGGTGCGCCGAGGCGGGCCTCCGGTTCGAGATCGCGGCTCCGTCGGAGCAGGACGGGAGGATTGTATCCTCAACTCGCATCCGTCACGCCTTGCTCGACGGCCTCGCCCACGAGGCTGCCGGGTTGCTCGGCCGTCCTCATCGCCTCCGGGGAACAGTCGTTCGGGGAGAGGGTCGAGGGCGCACCATCGGCTTTCCGACGGCGAACCTGGGCGGGATCGACACGCTCATCCCAGCCGATGGCGTGTACGCGACCCTGGCCTATCTTGACGGCAGCCCCGAGCCAATCCCCTCGGCCACGCACATCGGCCCCAATGCGACGTTCGGCGCGGAGATGAGAACGGTTGAGGCGCACTTGCTCGATTTTGAGGCGAACCTTTACGGCCGTCGGATCGAGCTCGACCTGCTCGCCCGCCTCCGCCCGTCGCAGGCCTTCCACGGGCTTGAGGCGCTGCTGGCCCAGATGGAATGCGATGTGGCTGAGGCCCGCAAGGTGATCGCCGGGCATCGGCTCCTTTGAGCGAGGATTCGGACATTGATCCGATCAGCTTCGTACTGAGCCGATTCGGTCCGGGGTATCAATCAAGATCGATTGCCCTCTCACAAGCGTCCCGGAATCGATCCGAAGTTGTCTGGAATCACCGGAAGAGGACGATTCGGAACGCTCCAGGAAGCCCGTCAGGGTTTCGACGATCGTTCGTGCCACCCGATCCCATCGGTAGTGAGCGTCGAGCGGTTCTTGAGGAATGGCAATCGGCGAGGCTCGACGGAGTTTCTGCCAGGCCTGATCCACGGTGCTAGGTTCGGACGGGTCGAAGAAGTGGATCCCTGGTGTGTCAAATTCACGGAGGGCGCTGTTGTAGCTGGCCAGCACGGGGGTTCCGTGGCGGAGCGAGTCGAGCACCGGAAAACCGAATCCTTCGTAGAGCGACGGATAGATGGACCAGCCGACGGTTCGATAGAGGCGGCAGAGTTCTCGATCGGGCACGACGCCGAGAAACCGGACCCGACGGCCTCGGGGGAGGCGTCGGTACTTCTCCAGAGCCTTGCGTGAGGTGAGCCAACCCAGCGGTCCGACCCACCAGAGTTCGGCCCCATCGGGCAAGGCGTCGGAATCGCGAAACCAGTCGAGCAGGAAGAACGGATTCTTGCGAGGTTCGAGCGTCGAAACGACCAGACCGACATTCGGACGTCGCTCCGGCGTGCTGTCGTCGCAGTGGGATTCGACGCAGAGGCTCGGCCCCGAGTGGGCGACGACAATCCGGTGTTGCGGGAAGGGGGTCAGCCAGCCCGCGTCGGCCTTGGTGGCATGCGAGACGGCCAGAGCACAGTCGGACGAGAGCAGGCTCTTGGCGAAGAAGCCACGGAACATCCCCCGCGTTTTCTCGGAATGCGTCCAGGGGACGACGAGCGGGGTGAAGTCGTGCAGGATGCTCATCTCGACCGGGAAGAGCTTCTCGACAGGCCTTAGGCAGCCGAAGAGCCCGGCGCTTCGAGCGGGAGGAGTCCCGAGCGGCTCGCGACGGCTCGACCAGATCCATCGGCCGAGCGATCCGAGATCCTGGTCGAGGTTCGGGTCCAGTTCCCCGTTGAGGATCAGTTCCTTCCCGTTCGAGAAGAATCGCAAGGGCACGAGACGAGCCAGAGACAGCACGACGCGAGCCGTGTAGCGACCGATTCCGGTCAAATGCCGATCGGCCAGTGGGTTGGCATCGACGTATAGCGTGAATCCAGAATCGGCCGCAGCCCCGGCCTCCAAGCGATTCGGGGTCTCATCCATGATGCTTCCCGTCCGATTCGATTTTCCGAGGAGAACCTATCCGGGACGTTCATACGCCCTTGATCCCCCTTTAGACTCGCCCAAGCGAGACAATCGGTCAACCGCGATCGGCGCCCGCCTGCAGGAGTTTCCGGCCCTTCGACCCGGATGCCGTTCCTCGGCTCGGGGTCAGGACGACGACAAGCGCGACCACGCCAGACCGGCCGCCACGACACCAACGAGTGCGAGACCGCCGAGAATCGCGTTACGATGAATGGAACACTGAAGCTCCCAACGGGGATTTATTGCCTGAGCGTTAAATGCCCCGTGGGCTCCCCGGTCGCCGGGGAGCGGCTCCCAAAGGTTGTGCGGTTGGTCCGGTGCCTGTGGTTCGTCCCCCATTTGGGAGTCGTATCCGTACCGGCTCAGGTACCAGTCACCTACGGCTGGGACGAGTTTGTTCCCGAGAATCACCTGGTAGGTCGGCACTCCGACAAACAACTCGCGGCGGTTGTGATCCGAGGCCCAGAGAATTGCCTCGGCGGCGATTTCAGGCTGGTAAATTGGAGGGACCGGCTGTCCCTTGCGCGGAAGTCGGCTTTTTACCCAGCGAAACTGTGGCGTGTTCATTGCAGGCAGTTGGATCGAGGTCACGCGCACGCGACTTCGTTCGTGCAACAGTTCGGCCCGAAGCGAGTCATTGAAGCCCTGGATCGCATGCTTCGCGGCACAGTATGCCGACTGGAGCGGAATTCCCCGATAAGCAAGGGCTGATCCGACCTGAATGATCTTCCCCCGATCTCTGGGTTTCATCCGTTTCAAGGCTGCAAGGGTTCCGTGAACATACCCCAGATAGGTCACCTCGGTCACCCTGCGAAAATCCTCGGGGGTGATTTCGAGGATGGGGGAAAAGACCGAGACCATGGCGTTGTTGACCCAGACGTCGATCGGCCCCAGTTCGCGCTCGACGGCCTCGGCTGCGTTCTCGACCGCCTGGGCATCAGCCACGTCGCAGGGAAGCACCAGAGCCTGCCCTCCCCGCCGCTCAACCTCCCGCCGGGTCGCCTCCAGCCCGTCCCGACCCCGGGCAATCAGGCCGATGCGGGCACCTCGATCCGCAAAGGCTCGCGACGTAGCGCGACCCACCCCGGCCGAGGCGCCGGTGATCACAACGACAGGCGGGTTCGTTCCAATGCGTGTCATGATGTCCCCTGAATCATTTCTCGGTATCGCTCAACCGAAGCGTTTACGAGGTAAAACATCTTTGGATTTCGTTGAATTCAATTCCGAACGATTCCTTGAACCAAGCAAGCGTCTTCCTTGCATTCATCAAGGACATCTTTAGTTTGGCATTGCAGAAACCAGAAGCGCTCGGGGATGATTGCGAGCAAGTGGCGTGCCCGAATTCGTTCGTCCGACCGCAAGTGTGGCCATCTCCGTTCCTCCTCTGGCTCGATCTGGCGAGGCCATAGGAGAGGTCTTTTCGCCTTGCCGACGGTCGAAAGGTTCTGAAACCGATTCGGTCAATCCGTGGCCAGCGTGATCGAGTCGAAGTCGTACGGACACTCAGCAATTGTTGCTGGTCGGTTTGTTCACGGAAGATCGTCGGCGTTCCGACCCTTCGTGGAGGTTCTTCTGATCATGGCGCGTTCCTTGCATCGACTTCGATCCGTCTGCCTCCTGGTGCCCGTGCTGGGAGTGATGATCTGGATCTCGCCGACCTGGGACTCACTTCGAGCAGAGGATGCCCCTCCAGATCCGGACCCCACACGGTTCGCCAGTGACATTGAGGCGTTCGAGCAAGGCGATCGAGCTAGTCCTCCCGAACCCTCGTCCATCCTCTTTCTGGGAAGTTCGAGCATCAAGCTCTGGGATCTGAATGTTTGGTTTCCTGAGCAAACGCTCCTGAATCGAGGATTTGGCGGATCGCAACTCTCAGACGTGATTCACTATGCGGATCGCCTCATCACTCCGTCGCGTCCTCGATTGGTCATCGTTTATGCGGGAGACAACGACATTGCGGAGGGGAAGTCACCAGAGCGCGTACTGAAGGATTTTCTCACGCTCTCGAGCCGCATCCGAACGCTCTCGCCGAACGCCTCAATCGTATTTCTCTCGATCAAACCGAGTCTTGCCCGAAAAGATCACTGGCCGTCCATGCGTCACGCGAATAGACTCATCAACGAGGCCTGCGACATGAGTGCTCACCTCCATTTTCTCGATGTCGCCAGTCCGATGCTCGACGCCCTGGGAGCCATGAGGCCTGAACTTTATGACTCCGACGGTTTGCATCTGAACAACGACGGATACGCGATTTGGGCCGAGCGGCTTGCTCCCGTTCTTCAACGATTTCTCGACAATTCGTCGGCCCGTTAGGAACGAAAACGCGACACTGCGGAATGAGGTCGATTCGGTCCGCTCACAGAATCTCATCGAGGGCAGGACGGCCTGATCGATACCGCAGAACCTCGCATCGAATTCAACCGTGTCACGATCACCCCGTGTTTCGGCTCTGAAAGATTCCCTTGCGTTCCCACCAATTCCTGACAGAATCCGCTTGAACCGTTCTGTTGATGAGAGGTCGAGCGACGTTGCTCACCGCGTCGGGGAACGGAATGGGAAACCAAATCAGATGGATACAACGGACCCGAAGATCCTGGACACGGGAGACTTTCCCTCGGTTCCCCCAGCGTTGCCACCGCGAATCGAGGTCATCTCGTCAGCTCGGAGCGATGTCGGCAAGGTCCGACGAAACAATGAAGACCACTATTTGGTCGCCCGTCTTCGCCGCTCAATCGACATCGACGCTACGAATCTCGATTCCTTACGGCTTCCTCTGCTCCGCGAGGAAGCCGGACACCTGCTTGCCGTTGCCGATGGCATGGGCGGCATGGCGTCAGGAGAAGACGCCAGCTTCCTGGCCATCAGTGCCGGGTTGGAGTTGCTCCGAGACGCGGCCAAGTGGCACCTGGACGTCTCGGGACCAAATGAGATTGAGGAACTCGTTGCCACGTGCCGGAGTTACATTCAGCAGATAAACCAGCGGGTTTACACCCAGGCCTCCCAGGATGCCTCAAAGGAAGGGATGGGCACTACGCTCTCCGTTGCTTACAGCGTTGGACTTCGACTCTTTGTGGTTCATGTGGGAGATTCCCGTGTCTACCTCGCACACGGCGGAACCCTGCAGCAGATCACCCGAGATCATACGGTCGCACAAGACCTGGCCACGACCGGTCGGATTACACAATCGGAAGTCAAGTCGCATCGCATGCGAAATGTCTTGACCAACTACATCGGATCGCCCGACCAGGGGATCGAGGCCGAGATTCACCGGCTCGAATTGCATCCCGGTGACCGGCTCCTGCTCTGCAGCGACGGTCTGAGCGATCAGGTTGAGGATGCCGAAATCGCTCAGATCCTCGCGAGTGCATCCGAGCCGAAGGCCGCGTGCGACCGTCTGGTCGACGCGGCCTTGAAAGCCGGAGGGCGAGACAACATCACCGTCATCGTGGCCGATTACCGAGTGGAGTCGTCCTGAGCCTGGTCGAGGCTGGGGAGGCCAACGGGCGTGTTGGCACTCGCACTTGCCTTGAGCGTCGTCTGCTCGAACGGTTGAGGTGCCATCAGTACGAAGCGAGCCTGCTGAGGATCGTTGGCATCAATTCCGAACAGGAGCAACCGATCCCGAACGGTCATGAGCCGGAGCGCGTTGACCGCGATCGGAAGTTCCTCAATCATCGTGCTCCAGGTCCCCGATTCAGGGTCGTAGACTTCGATCGAGCGGGCCGGTTCGAAGTGGCCGGACGAACCTGCCGCAAAGCCTCCTCCCATATAAAGCTTTCCGTCGAGCACGACCAGATCGGCAAAGACGCGAGGTTGGCTGGGAGACGGAATCGTCTGCCACGCTTTCGTCTCGAAGTTGAACACATCGACCACATCGACCAGCGTCTGGTCGTCTCCCAGGCCACCGACCAGATAATAGTTCCCGTCCAGAACCGCCCCGGCGAAGGATCGACGGGCCCTCGGGATCTGATGCTCGGTCACCTCAAATGTGCTGTCTTCGGCCTCAACGTCCCAGCGAAGCACCTCGGTCGGGAACCCGCGGTTTTGCGCTTCGGGACGGGGGTCAAAGATGCTTCCGCCGAAGACCCAGATTGCGCCGTCATGGACCGCTGCGCCGAACATTCCGCGATCGTCGGGAATCGACGCCTTAAGGGATTCCCAGGTTGACTCCGACGCCTGACGCCGAACCACCGATCCGAGAGTTCGAACTACCTCCCCATCGTCCGCGATTCCGCCCAGGACGTAGGTATCGAGCTGCCTGCCATCAGGAACTGAAACGACCACACTGGACTGCCGGGCCGAGGGCAAGGCCCCAATCGGTTCGGCTCGTGTTCCATCCAAACGAATAGTGAAGACCTCATCCGTCAGCAGTTCTGACTTGAAATCGTGAGGGTTGGCGCTTCGATTTCCTCCGGCAAGCAGCACCTGAGACCCGACCATGCTGACGGCGTGCGATTGCACCGCCGCTCCCGGAAGTTCGACCGTCCAGGTCACCAGGTCCATCGCCGAGGTGGTGCCATCGAGCGGGATCGACTCGATGAATCGCACGGGCACTCCCGCGAAGTTGCCGCCGACAATCAAGGCGTCTTCGTCGATTCCGGGCAAGAGCCGATGAGTGATCCGGGGGACCGCCTGTTCGGCGATTGCCTCCCACGAATCGGCTGTCTCGGTGAGACGGTAAACCGTGCCATTGCCACCGCTCGCAAGCAGTCGGCCGCCGAGACTGAAGGCCGAGGGAGCAAACCCCTGAATCGGCTCGCCAGGCAGTTCCGGCCCTTGCATCCAGGACTGATCTTCAGGGTCGAAGACAACCACCTCTCGGGTGGTGTCACCATTCTCCAGCAGACCGCCCACCACGAAGATCTTGCCATCATGCGCGGCGACCGCCAGCGCTCGCCGAGGTGTCGGTAGCGAGGGCAACACCTCCCAGCCAGCTTCGGGGTTGGTCAGATCGAGACGCAATGCATCATCAAGAAAGTACGCTCCGTTCGAGTCTCCCCCCGTCATCGACCAGCCACCGACGACGTAGAGGTAATCTCCCAGCACTGCGGCGTCGTGCGTGGATCGGGGTTCCGGCAGCGGAGGAAGATCGGTCCACTCGCTCGTCTCGGGATCAAAGCGAGCCACCTCATCCACAGAAATCAGATCGTGCGGTGATCCCTCCTCATTTCGGGCCAGCATGCCACCCACCCGAATGAGTTTGCCGTCATGAGCAACCAGCGCAACTCCCTGAAGGGCGGTGCCACAAGGCAGCTCTTCCCAGGTCGTCCGGTCTCGAAGGTCGAGCCGATAGAAGTGAGGGTTCGTGGTGCCGGTGTGGTAACGATGAGTCGTCCCTGTGTGACCACTATATACATAAAGAGAATCACCCACGACCGCACCGCCGAAGCTGTTGATCGGCTCGGGGATCAAAGCAAAGGGTCTGGACAATCGGCAGGTATCAGCCACGGCCTTGGTGTCCTGGGAGACAAGGATCGGCGTGACCATGAGGGTCGCATAGTGGCGCGATTCCGGATAGGGAGTGCCGTCCAGTTCGCCCGCGGTTCCATCAATCCATTTGGCAAGCAAACCAGCACGCCCGTCGGCCAAATCAGGACAACGAACACGCCCCTGGTCGTCGGCAATCAAGGTGCGGTCATTACCATCCTCATGATACACCTTGACCTCGGCGCGGGCAGCAGGTTCCCCGTTGAAGCGGACCTGAATGAGGGCCGGTTCTTCAGCGTCCACCAGCCAACTCATCCGAAGACCTTCACCCGCTTCGACGGTTCCGGTAGGGAGCGGTCCGAGCTGCAGGCGCGTTGTATACATGAGCCGGAAGGTCGACTCCCCCCGGTTCATGATGCCGAACTCCAGCTCACCGTCGACGACTCGGGGAAGGTTTTCGGGCAACTGGACGAAGTCGGAGTCCTCTCCTCGATTCAGTGAGAGCGGTTTGCCCTCGATCGAGTAGGTGGCCGAGTCCAGATACTTCAAAAACATCGGCAGATCGGGAACCGTTTGATCGGCGAAGAAGGCGTGGGCGACGACCGAGCCATCCTCTTCCCGTTCGCCGGAGATCCAGAGGAAATGGGCCGAGGACGGCTGGCCTAGCCCGAAAAGGGAGAGGCTCGCGACGGCCGCACACAGGCCTCGCAATCGAACGCATCGAGGCGCTGATCGTTTCATGGGAGTTCCTTTACTGTCTCAGTGTGACGTGTGATGGAAATCGTGGTCAGAACGGGGCGAGGGAGGAGAATCGGCCTCCGCAAGATCGAAGCGAGCCGCTTGGAAGAACATTGCCTCAGCCTCCTGGTTGGCGCGTCGCACGCGCTCATCCTCTTGCAAGGCCCGAGCGTAGCGTTCCGGGTCTTGGTCGGGGGTTGGAGACTGGTTGACACGATTCGAACCGCAACCGACCGAGATCAACAGCATGAGGAGAGAAATCGGGATCCACCGAAAGACGTTCATGGGAAACTCCGGGAAGCGTCGGGAGGGTCCGAAGTTGGTCAAGGCAACTCGTCCACCGAGAGGCCGAGCGCTGCGGCCTCGGCCTCACGATTCTCCTGTTCGATCCGAGCGTCCTCCGCAGTGGCCTGCTCGAAGGCCTCAGGGTTGTCCGCGGCCAGGGGCGATTGATTGACGCCCGCACCTTGCTTCCCGCAACCGAGGGGCAGAGTCAGTGCGAGCAGGAGAACGGCCCGCCGAATCGTTCGAAAATTCACAGTCATGATGAGAAAATCTTTCTTCTCAGCGCTTGCGAAAAGATTGCTAGCATTTGTTAATATTGATCGGACGAAACGATTTCTCCGCCAGCCACGGTTGAAAGCGCCATGTAGGATTGGGCGTTGATTGTTTCCTTAACGAACTTCACGCTGCCATCGGCGAACAGGAAGTTGGCCCCCCCTGGATGCACGCTCCGGAAGTTCGGGAGAGTTTGGCCGCTGGTCGGGGAGACCGGGAACCCGTTCGGGCCCGGGAAACGGGTGGTATCCGAAGGATAGCCGCAATCGTTCAAACCGTAGAAGACGCCGATACGGTCGGTTGTCTTCCCGATGATGCCCCCGACGATGAACTCTGATCCCCAGCTCCGTCGGCGTCCGAAGGCCATGAACATCACGTTGTCATAGAAGCGGCCCTGATCGAATTGTTCGAGCGGGACACAGACCCGGTTTTCGGCCGATCCCACGGCAACGAACGGGTTGGCGGCGTTGCCGCCGGCCGATTCTCCCATGAGGAAGGTCTGGCTCGTCCCGTCTCGGACCTCAGCCAATCGGGTGAAGGTGTCGATCCCGGCGATTCCCCTCAGGCTTCGGTTGACGTACGGCGGCGAGACATAGTTGTCAGCCCCTGCGCTAAAGATGTAGTCGGTCACCGCGACTCGGTCGAGGGCCCAGGAAACTCCGGCGAAGTTGAAGGTCGAGCCGACCTCGCTCATGTTCCGGTTCGACGGGCAGAGAAACGTGCTGACTTGCGTCGTGATTCCGGTCGTCTGGGCCGGTAACGACCAGCCGAAATACGTTCCTAACGTCGGCGAGGCGAACGCTTGCTCGAAATTAAACGCCGAGGAGAGCGCCGACTGCTCCATGTAGGGCAGAACCGAGTGATAGCCTGTAAAATTCCCGTAGAGTTGAGCAAACCCACCGTGCATAGCCGCCGGAAAGACCTGATGGGTGCTTTCATAGTTGTGCAATGCCAGACCAATCTGCTTGAGATTGTTCACACATTGCGCCCGACGAGCCGCCTCGCGAGCCGACTGGACGGCCGGCAGCAGCAGGGCAATGAGGACGCCGATGATCGCAATGACCACCAGCAGCTCAATCAGCGTAAATCCATACCGACGACGCTTCTGAACCGTGTTCATCGTGGTGATTCCGAGGGGGAATTGAGGGAACTCATTTGAGTCTCTTTGGAGTGTTGCGGAGCGCAATGCCCGCCCTCGGGACCGCTTGGTAACGTTGCCTGAACCTCCCTCGTCCCGGTCATTCCGGGGGGCACGCCGCCGGAGAGTGGTCCCGCATCGTCCCGGAACAACCGGGCCAGATGCCTCCCCGGCGGTCGTGCCTGCCGTCATGAAACCGGATCGCTCCGGAAGCATGACGGTGGCTCAGGGGTCGACACGCTCGGACCTCGACTCCGCGTGCCGATCGCGTCGATGCGTACGACCACACCTCATCAACGCTCCGGGAAACACGCCATCCGGCGGGACCAGCACCGATTCGACCACTTCCCGGCTGTGACATTGAGACTTCGTCTCAGCGAGACTCCTGAACAAAGGCCTCCTCGGAGGCCAGGTCTTATTCTGGACGAAGAACCGACCGAAATCTCACACCCCGACGATTCCCCGAAAACGTCCCGAACGGCAGAGCGACTGCATCGGAGTGACTCGAACTCCGCCGTGGCACTGAGACTCAGTCTCAACGAGACCGTACGTTACGATTCTTCGTCCTCTCCTGTCAATGACCGAGTCCCCACGATTCGAAAAAAACGGGGAGCAATCCCGTGTGAACAGTGGGCCAAAACCCCGCAAAGTGAAACAGAGGATGATGATGGGAGAAGTAAGTGTCAGAACGAACGTGCCTGACCGAGGAGGAAAACCCCGGCCAGGCACGTTGTGAGAAACCCGGAGTTTTATGGTTTGAGACGACTGAGAGTCACCATGGGTCAACCATCGACACTGGCTCCGGCCCCTACCGGCTCGGCTTCGGTGTCGGCATCTTCATTCTCCGTGGGAGGGCTGATTTTCCGAGGTCGTTCATCGGCCTCGGCAATCGCCCAACCGAGTCGATAGGCAGCCCGGGAAATGCGAATCGCCTTGCCCACGTCGGTCTTCTCGAAGTCATCGCCGGGTCGGTGGTAGTCGTCGTGGATTCCCGCGAAGAAGAAAATGACAGGAATGCCCAGGCGGGCAAAGTTGAAGCTGTCGGTCCGGGCGTAGAACTGGTCGGCGTCGAAATCAGATGCCATCGCTTCGAGTTCGAGCGCAGCAACGGCAGCGGGAATGATCGTCGAGTAGTCGGGATGCTCGGGAGACGGGGTGAGACTGACACGACTGGGGTCGTTGCGAGAAATCATGTCCATATTGATATTCGCAACCACTTCATACCCTTCCGGCAAAGTCATGTGTTCGCTCCACCAGCGCGAACCGAGCAATCCTTTTTCCTCTCCCGAGACCCAGAGGAATGCAACCGATCGGCGCGGCCTTGGCCCTTCCGCAATGGCCTGGGCAATCTCGATCAAGGCGCTGGTTCCCGATCCGTTATCGTCGGCTCCGTTGTGGATCTCTCCATTGATCACGCCAACGTGGTCGTAATGGGCGCTGAAGACGATGACTTCGTGCTTCAGCTCCTCGTCTCGACCGGGGAACATGCCAATGACATTCCGGTCCTCAACCAACTCGACCGTACTGGCAAAGACAAACCGGGCTCGGGCGCCTTCGAGCTCTCGAGGCGTGGTGGGATCGTCCGACAGATTCAGCGATTCCTCAATCGCATCACGCAGGTGGTCTTCGAGGAAGATCAAGGGGGTTCCGTTGGTTGAAGACGCCCCGAGGCTCATCGATCGTCGGCCGAACATGCGGAGGGCAAAGGGGTTCGACTCGGCATAGGGACGGGCCTCCTCAGCTTCGAAGGGATGCATGACGAGCAGGGCAAGGGCCCCGCGATCCCGGGCCGCTTGAAGCTTGGCGAAGGAACTGGCTCCAGACACCTGAGCGTTGCGGCGTCCCCCCTGGTCCTCTGCTTCCTGACCGGGGGGGAGACCATCCAGCACCAGGACGATCCGATCCTTGACCTCGACCGTGTCGAAGTCATTCGGCTCACCCCCGGTCCCAGTCCGACCATACCCGAGAAAAACAACCGGTGCTTCGATCGCTCCAGGCGCGAGGTTTCTAGGGACCAGGATAAAATCCTCCTTGACCTTTCCGGCGACTTCCCGGACGGCATCATTCGCTGTGATCGTGAGTGTCAGCTCGGTGCCTTCGACCTCTGGGGTCGAGAATTCGAGCGGGAAGTGAGCAAAATAGGTCGGTGAGTCGCCGTCGAGGTCGCCTGCCGGATCGGCGCCGAATGTTGAGAGACGGGTCGCGAGGTACTCCGAGGCAAGCTTGATTTCGTCACTCGCCGTGTCACGACCGTTCATCAGGTCGGAGGAAAGAAATTGAAGGTGCCCGGCCAGTTCCGGTTCGGTGATGGTCGCAGTCGCCGGAGCCGACTCGACCAGTGCAGCCGGCTCGGAGATGGCAGGAGCATCGGCTCGGACATGACCGAGAGGAAAGCAGGCCCCGAACGCGAGGGCCAACCGGGGGAACTTTGGAACGTGCATCGGCGGTCTTTCGCTCAGGTAGAGGTGACGGCGTCGAGAATCCAAAGACTCTAGGATATCGAGCGTTCGAGCCGTTCCGACAGTCCCCCGTTCCGATCAATCCGATTCGGCCGGGCCCATGAGGAAGCGTGGCCGATCCGATGCGGAGTGGCTAGGATGGGACCAGCCACCTTCGGCCGACTCAAGCGGTTCCGTCACCCGCATTCGGCGAGACACCGGCCGAGATGTCTGGAGAGTCCCGGCTTATGCCTGTCAGCTTCGTCATTGATATGGATGGAGTGATCTATCACGGCCACCGCTTGATCCCCGGTGCCCGAGAGTTCGTCGATCGTCTCCGAGGAGGCGGACATCCGTTTCTCTTTCTCACGAACAATAGCCAGTGGACTCCTCGCGATCTGAAGCACCGCTTAGAGCAGCTGGGGATCGGGGTCGAGGACTCTGCCTTCCACACGTCGGCCCTGGCCACCGCCGAGTTCCTTAGGACGCAACGGCCAGGTGGGTCAGCGTTCGTCATTGGCGGGGCAGGACTGACCAACGCTCTGTATGAGGCCGGCTATCACCTGACGGAGCGCGATCCGGATTACGTCGTCGTGGGGGACACACGTCGCTATGACTACGAAACGATCGAACATGCCATCCGCTTGATTCTCGGTGGTGCCCGGTTCATCGCAACGAACCCGGACCTGACCGGGCCCTCGGAGGCCGGCCTGCAACCGGCCTGCGGGGCACTGGTGGCTCCGATTGAGTTAGCGACCGGACGTAAGCCGTACTTCGTGGGCAAACCGAACCCCCTGATGATGCGCACGGCGTTACGAAAACTTGGGGCGCATTCGTCCGAGTCGTTCATGATCGGGGACCGGATGGACACCGACATCATCGGCGGGACCGAGACGGGGATGCAGACGATTCTCGTCCTTTCGGGCGTCACAGACCGCAATGAGATCGAATCGTTCCCGTACCGCCCGACCTTCGTCTTCGACGACGTGGGCCAGATCCCAATTGATCAGCTTGTCGCTCAACAACGCGATGCGACAGACTGATGCCTCGGTGTGCGATGGGGTGACACACCGAGGCACACTCACATCTCAATTCCGTGATTCACACCCGTATTCCCCAGCCTTCCTGCATTCAGGTTCGAACCAGCAAGGTGAGGGGCCTCAGCCCGCATCGAGGGCGAAGCCGTGTTGCTCGCGGTGATAGGGGCCGTCGTACTGCTTCGACGATTTGTAGAGTTCGAAGCGGCCATCTCCGGCGACCTGAAGATACTCCTCCTCCAGGGCGAGCCGCTCGGCTGGGTCGAGGGGGACGAAGTTGCGGATCATCTCCAGATCTTGCTGGAGAATCTCTGGAGAGTCGATGCCGCAGACCAGCGTGGTGATCGGTAATGACCAGACATAGCGGCGACATTGATCTACGGTCAGCCCAGTATTCGAGGGAATGATCCCCCCCTTGATCTTCGGCCCCCCGCCTAGACTCTTCATGCCGATCGCGGCAATGCCTCGCTCTCGGAGGACCGGCAAGACCTGATGCTGGAAGCTCCGATAGCGGCCGTCGAGCACCGTCAAGGGCATCTGGACGGCATCCCACTCGAAGCCGGCGTCGAGCATTTTAAGATGGATCGACGGATCTTTATGCCCGGTAAAGCCGATGTAACGCACCTTTCCTTGTTCCCGAGCCTTGCGGGCGGTTTCGATCGCACCACCGGGGGCGAAGATCCAGTCAGGATCGTTGTCGTAATTGATCTCGTGGAATTGCCAGAGGTCGATTCGGTCGGTTTTCAGACGTCGGAGACTCTGTTCGAGATGTTCCTGAGCGGTCTTCGCGTCTCGGGCGCAGACCTTCGTCATGAGGAAGGTCTTGTCGCGCCGTCCTCCTTCGGCGATGGCCTTGCCCATGCGTTCCTCGGAGCCGCCGTCGTGGTAGTCCCAGGCGTTGTCGAGGAAGGTGATCCCTTCATCAATGGCCTGCTGGATGAGTCGGATGTCATCCTTCTCGTCCTCGGCCCGACCGACATGGTGACCCCCGAGGCAGATGGCGGTGACCTTCTCCTCAGCGTATCGGCCGAAGGGGCGCATAGGGATGCCGCCGTCGTTTGTCGGTGTGTTCTGATCGCGTGCCGCCCCGACCATCCCGGCGGTGGTCAAACCCACAACTCCCGCCTGGAGAAATGCTCGGCGATTGGGGTCTGGCTTCGAATGCATGGTGATGCCTCAATCTCGCTGATGGAGAAATGGGTTCAAGCGTTCCGGCTCGGTCAACTCCTTGAGGACGCTGCCTTCATGCTGTCGTACGGAAACTCATCCCGCAAGCACCATGCCGAGGTCGGCGGCACACGTCTTGCATCGATAAAGACTACCGCGTGAGTTTCGTGCTGTTGATGCGACTCCGAGGAGGCTTCCTCAGGCGATCGGTGAAGATCGACGGCCGGATGCTCCTCCAGACACTCTCAACTGAGGATTGAATCATGGCAGAAGAAATGAGACGGCCCGATCCGACCGATCTTCTCGCGGTCCGAAGTCGGGTCAGTTGGCAGGCCATTTTTGCAGGAGCGATGGTCGCCATTACGTTCTACGTGGTGTTGATGTTGCTCGGGCTCGCATTGCTGGGTGAAGCGGTGGCCCGCGATGCCCAGGGAACACAAATTGGTCTGGGATCGGCCATCTTCACGGCCGTTACGCTTCTGATCTCGTTCTTCTTCGGCGGATGGGCCACCAGCCGTCTGGCCGTGGGGGAAAGCAAGCTTGAGGCCGTGCTTTATGGCCTCATCCTTTGGGGATTGCTGTTTATTGGCATGCTAGCGCTGCTGGCCTCGGGGGTCCGCGCGGGCTTCAGCGGAATGGTTGGAGGCGCGACCGGGGCCTATGCGGAGAGTTCGGTGGCTGAACCCGGCAACAACGTCGACCGGATGGCCGGTTGGATGGAGCGAGCAGGATTCTCGGCCGAGCAGGTCAGTCAGTTCCGCGAGTTCGCGGAGGATCCTGCCAATGAGATCAACCGCGAGCAGGTTACCCGCGTTTCTCGGGAAGCGGCCTGGTGGTCCTTGCTCGGGGTCTTCGTCTCGCTTGCCTCAGTGATCATTGGATCGCTCGTCGGCTCGGGAGAACTTCCGGTTCCCATTCCGGTGATTGGAGTAAAACGGACCACGATGATCACCCGTCGTTGAGTCTTCGAACGTTGCTTCACGTACAACGCTTATCGTGCCACGCCTCGAATGCCTCGGGGTGTGGCATCGAAACGCTCACCTTGGTCACTTCTTGACGAGCTGAAATCTCCCCCCACCCCCCGACGTGTTGAGGACTCCTCAATTGGCCGATCGCACTGTTCGCCTCCAGATGAATCACCCGGTCATTGTGACCGTTTTGATCCTGGCGGTCATCGCCTTTATGTATCTTGCGGCCGAGGTGCTACGCCCGCTGGCCTTGGCGGTCTTGTTCAGCATGGTACTGGCCCCCTTGGCCTCGTGGCTCGAACGCCGGGGAATTCCCCGGGCGGTGGCCACCGGCGCGAGCGTTCTGGTCGTGCTTGGTGCGCTTGGCGGGCTTGGCTCGATGGTCTTCATGCAGTTCGGAGACCTTGCGGAGGAAGTCGTTGCCCAGAGCGATGAGATCAAGGTCAAGGTTCGAAGCCTGTTTCAGGGCCAATCTCCCTCAGCCGTTGGCCAGGTCGGTCAGGTCGTCGAGGAAGTCACCCGAGAGGTCATGGAGGAGACCCCTGAAACTGACGGAGACGAACCCCCGAACGAGATCATCCTGTCACAATCGCCCGCTTCTCCGGGATTGACACTTCCTGAAACCAGCCGATCCACCCTTCAGGGCGATCCCATCATTCCCGTTGAAGTCGTCGATCGCCCCTCCATTCAGGACCGCTTCCGGACTGCCGTGGGACCGCTCCTGGGACCAGCGGCGATCTTCTTCCTGGTTTTGATTCTCACGCTCTTTATCCTATTGACTCGAGATAACCTAAATGCTCGATTGATTCAGGTCATCGGCACCAGTCATGTCAGCCTGACCACCCGAACCCTGGAAGAAGCTGGCCAACGGATCAGCCGATACCTGACGATCTTTTCGCTCTACAACGCTGCCTGTGGCGCCATTCTCGGGCTGGGCCTGTACCTGATCGGGATTCCGTATGCGGTCCTCTGGGGGTTTCTCGCGGCCGTCCTACGATTCATCCCCTATGTCGGCCCGTGGACGGCCTTCGCCTTACCGCTCGCCTATTCGGTTACACTCGGAGAAGTGGGTGACGGCTGGAAAGAACCGCTTCTGGTCATCGCACTGTTTGGCACCCTCGAAATCATTTCCAACTCGATTCTTGAACCCATCATCTACGGGCGGACGGCGGGGATCACCGCAGTCGGATTGCTCGTCATGGCCATGTTCTGGACCTGGCTTTGGGGTCCGATTGGGCTCTTGCTTTCAACCCCGCTGACGGTCTGCCTGGCGGTTCTTGGGAAGTATGTCCCCGCCCTCAATGTGTTCGCGACGATGCTCGGCGAAGATGTGGTCCTGGAGCGGCACGCTCATTATTACCAACGTCTTCTCGCGCATGACTCCGACACCGCCTTCGAGGTCGTCGAGACGGCTCTTGAGGATGGATTCACCCTGGAGCGGATCTTCGACGAGATTTTGATTCCTGCCCTCTCCCGGGCCGAGTCAGATCTGGCTCGAAGCGTCATCGAAGAATCGGACGAACACGTCATCTGGACCACGACCCGGACCATCCTTGACGATCTCGAAGCGCGGGAGGAAGACAACGTCCAGGCGGACCTGATCCGCCCCAAGCATCGCAAAACCGGGAAGGTCCTGGGCATCGCCAGCGGGAATGAGGCCGATACGATGGTCCTGCGGATGGTTCAGATCTCATTGAGGCCGCTCGGCATCCCGGTTGAGATCGTCGATGCGTCTGCCTCTCCGCTGGAAGCCTCCGAGCACCTCTCCGGCTCGAAGAATCAGATCGTCCTGCTCTCGTACCTTCCGCCGGTCGGACTGACCTCGGCCCGCTATCTTGTCCGCCGGATCAAGGCACTCGACCCGAAACTGCCTCTCTGGGCCGGTCGCTGGGGAGCAGAATCGAGTGGCGAGAAAGCGCGCAACCGTCTGACCAAGATGGGTGCTGATCGTATTGTCTTCCGTGTTGCCGAGGTCAAAGAACACCTGCCCGAAGCGCTTGAGTTGCTTCAAAACGGGCACCCGAAAGAGCCGAAGCCCAACGCAGAGGCGACCGCTTTGCCTTGAGGACGGATCCCTCGGTCCGGCTTTACGGTTCCATCGGATCGTACTGCCGGCCGATCACCCCCGCGCGACGATCGCTCGGAATCGGTTATGATGGACCCTTGCCTTGCTCCGGACGTGATCGCCACTCGACGGCCCTGGAGTCAACACGGCGAGCCCCACCCGACCGATCGGAGGCGAATTCGATGCGCGTGACCCTCGACTACGGACGCACCGGCCTTGAGGTCGAGCTGCCCGACGACCGGGTCATCGGCCCCTTGGAAATTCAGGACGTTCCCCCGCTCGACGATCCTCATGCAGCCGTCGTCGCGAGTCTGGAAGCCCCGATCGGCGCTCCGCCACTTCGCGAGGTCGCCCGGGGGAAGAAAACCGCCTGCATTCTCGTTTGCGACATCACCCGGCCCGTTCCCAATGAGTTAATCCTCCGACCAACCCTCGACATCTTGCACGAGGCCGGAATCGCTCGCGAGGACGTTCTGATCCTCGTCGCCACCGGCCTGCACCGGCCCAGTACCGAAGCCGAGCGGATCGAGATGCTCGGCGCCGCGATTGCCCGGGATTATCGGGTGGAAGACCACCACGGAACCGTCCTCGACGAACACACCTTCCTCGGCACGACCCCCAAGGGAGTTCCTGTCTGGATCGACACTCGATACGTCAACGCCGACCTGAAAATCGCCACGGGCCTGATCGAGCCGCACCTGATGGCCGGTTACTCTGGCGGTCGCAAGCTCATCTGCCCCGGCATCGCCGCCTTCGAGACGGTCAAGATCTGGCACGGCCCCGACTTTCTCGAACATCCGAAGGCCGATTGCGGCTTCCTGGAGGGGAACCCCGTCCACGAGGAGAACACCCGCATCGCCCGCATGGCCGGTTGCGACTTCATCGTCAACGTCACCCTCGACAAGCAGCGACGGGTCACGTCGGTTGTCGCCGGAGACATGGAGCAAGCCTTCCTTGAAGGGGTTCGCTTCATCGAGCACGTCGTCACGGCCAAGGTGCGCGAGCCGGTAGACGTGGTCGTAACCAGCTCGGCCGGTTATCCGCTCGACACCACCTTCTACCAGGCGGTGAAGGGCATGACCGGCGCCCTGCCGATCGTCAAGCAAGGCGGCACGATCATCATCGCCGCCAGCCTGACCGAAGGGATTGGCAGCCCCGAGTTCCAGAGTCTCTTCCGAGAGAATTCCTCGCTCGAGGTGTTCATGGAGAAGGTCCTCGGCAAGGAATTTTTCGTGCTCGATCAGTGGCAGCTTGAAGAACTCGCCAAGGTCCGGCGCAAGGCTCGCGTGAAGATCGTCTCCGACGGCATCCCCGCCGCCACGCTGTCGGAGTTGTTCGTCGAGCCCGCCGAATCGGTCGAGTCGGCTGTCGCCTCCTCCCTCTCTGAATACGGGCCCGATGCCCGCGTCGCCGTCATCCCGAAAGGCCCCTACGTGCTGACAACGCTCGGAGAATGACCCCCCTTGGTCCGGTGCGTCGCCAACGCCCGACGCACCGGACGATCGATCGACCTTCCCTCGATGACTGCCTTCTGATGGCGAGTTGAGTCGATGGGGAAGGCGGCACTCCCTTGGCTGTTCGAGGCAACTCGACACTGATACGATCACCGATACTGCTTCAGGAAACCCGACGGCCTTGAGGAGCCGCCTCCATGCAGCGCAGATCACTCGACCTCCGCGACGCCGACGCCGTGATCGCCGAGATTCGCCATCTCCAGCAGTGCGGCTACACCATGCTAGGCAAGTGGAACCTTGCCCAGATGTGCGAGCACTTGCGGAAAACACTCCGCCTCGGGCTCGACGGATCTGACCGTCGCTTGCCCTGGATTGTCCGGAGCGTGATTACCGGCCCAATCTTTCGGCGGATCGTGAAAACGCGACGGATGAGTTCCGGCCTGCCTGCTCCCAAGGAACTCGCCCCCAGTAGCCCCGACGGCAGCGACGACCCTGCCGCGATTGAAGCGTGCATTGCGACCCTGCAGGAAGCTCGGGACGCCATCGGCCCCCTTCCCAAGCACCCGATCGCTGATCTCTCGGTCGAGGAATGGAAACAGGTCAACTGGATCCACTGCTCGCACCACCTCAGCTTCTTGATTCCGAAAGCTCAGCCGGTTGCAGAAGCCTCGTCCGGCGTCGAGACCGTCTCCGGCCCCCCTTGATCAGCCTGTCTCAGTGCGTCCCGACCAGGCGAACAAGGTGATCGGCGTTCCTTCGGGATCGGTCAGGCGAACCTCTCGATAAGACTCTTCGGTGTTGTCGCTGGCTTCGCTCACCGAGATCGCGAGTGCCTGCAAGCGAACCCGTTCGGCATCCGGGTCCTCCACCTGAAAGACGAGGCGACACCCGCTCCCTCCCCTTTCCGATCGCTTCAACGCCAACCGACCACCGCCAGGGGCTTCGAGCAAGACGAATCCTTTGGGAAAATCCCTAAGGACGATCCGCAGGCCGAGCACCTCGGCGTACCAGCGGGCCATCGACTCGGGATCAACCACGTGCAATTCGGTCATGAACAGCGTCATCGGATTCGCGTCTCGGCAGTCGTCTTCGAATCCTACCCCGATCGGTTGACGTTGACCGTCCGGGTAGGATGGCTAAAATCTGCCTCATCTTACGCAATCCACTGCCCGATCCGCCGCACCCGAAGGTCCGAGGATGTCCGAGGAGAAGTTCGACGACCTGGAAGCTGTCCGCCTGGAGAAGCTCCGTCGCATCGAGGCGATGGGGATCGACCCCTGGGGCCAACGGTTTGACGGCCACCAGGCCATCGACCAGGTTCGCAACCTGGAGCCTGAGGCTGCCCAGCCCGGCGATGAGGTTCCCGGCCCTCGCGTCCGAATCACCGGCCGGATCATGCTCCGCCGCGTCCAGGGGAATGTTCACTTCCTCGAACTCCGCGATTGGACCGGCCGCATCCAGATCTTTCTCGGAAAGAAACAGGTCGGGCCCGATGCCTGGCAACTCGCCAAGGAGCTTGATCTCTCCGACCTGATCGGCGTGGACGGTACGCTCGGCTTCACAAAGACGGGAGAGCTGACGGTCTTCGCCGAGTCGATCACGTTCCTCGGAAAGAGCCTCCTTCCCCCTCCCGAGAAGTGGCATGGCCTGACCGATGTCGAAGCGCGCAGCCGGATGCGCTATCTCGACCTGTTCAGCAATCCCGACAGCTTGCAGACCTTCCTCGGCCGCTCGAAGATCGTCTCAACCATTCGCCGCGTCCTCCAGGAGCGCGGCTTTGTTGAGGTCGAAGGGCCGACCATGCAATCGATCGCCGGAGGAGCCGCCGCCCGGCCCTTCGTCTCGCATCACAATGCGCTCGACATCGACTTGTTCCTACGGATCGCCCTCGAACTGCCCCTCAAGCGTCTGCTCGTCGGCGGGATGGAACGAGTCTTCGAATTGGGTCGGGTCTATCGGAACGAGGGGATCAGCCGAAAGCACAACCCTGAGTTCACCATGATGGAGGCCTATCAGGCCTACGGCGACTACCACAGCATGATGGACCTGACCGAGGCCCTTATCTGCGGCGCGATCGAGGCGATCGACGGCAACTTTCAACGCACGATTCACGTCGGTTCCGAGGGAGAGATCGCTCCCACGACGGTCGATTTCACTCCCCCCTGGCCCCGCAGAGCATACAACGACCTTGTCCTGGAACACGCCGGGGTCGATCCCACGGATGTCGCCGCCGTGAAGGCGAAGGCCGAATCCCTCGGCCTTGAGACCGCTGGGAAAGCTCCCGTCGTCATCCTCGGTGAGCTGTTCGAGGAGGCCGTCGAAGACAATCTGACCGGCCCGGTCTTCGTTATTGATTACCCTGCCCCCCTCTGCCCCCTGACCAAACGCAAGGCCGGGCACCCCGAGATTGCCGAACGCTTCGAACTGTTCGTCCTCGGCATGGAACTGGCCAACGCCTACACCGAACTGAATGACCCGAATTTGCAAGAAGAACTCTTCCGATCGCAGCTTGCCGGTCTGGCTGAGGATGAGTCGATGGCCAAGATGGACGACGACTTCATCAAGGCCCTCAAGCACGCCATGCCCCCCGCCGGCGGCCTGGGCATCGGCATCGACCGCCTCTGCATGCTCCTGCTCGACAAGCAGAGCATCCGGGACGTGATCCTCTTTCCATTGCTCCGGCCCCAAGGCTCGGGAAGCAGCGGGGGCTGAGTGTCCGGTTCGATGCGATCGGGAGGATGACCGATCGTGGATGCCTTGATTGACAGGCTGGCGTAAGGAGACGCCCGACCATGTACAAGTACCTGCTCTGCTGGCGCTATCTGCGCACCCGATACATCGCGCTGGCGAGCATCATCAGCGTCATGCTCGGCGTGGCGACGATGATCGTGGTCAACTCGGTCATGGCCGGCTTCTCGACGATGATGCAGGAGCGCCTGCACGGCACGCTCTCAGATATCATTATCGAGTCCTTCAGCCTCAACGGCTTCGACAATCCCGACGAGGTGATGACCGCCCTTCAAGAAGCCGTCGGCGACCGAGTCGATGCGATGGCACCGTCGTTGCAACTGTTCGGCTACGCGATGATTCCCGTGGGAGGCGGCGAACATCTCACCCGAGAGGTGCAGATCATCGGCGTTCGTCCTGAGGACCGCGCGAAGGTCGGCGACTTCGCTCAGTACCTCGTTCATCAGCCGCGATCAGGCCAGACTGAGCCCCCAAAGGCCGAGCCGACCTTCCACGTCCCTGACAAATACCGCCTGAACACCTACGCCGGGCAGGTTTACCAGCAAACCGACCCGAACGACCCCTTCGCCGACATCCTTCGTCAGGACATGGAATCGCTTGTTCCGGCGGACGGCATGATCCTCGGTTATGCCATCGGCACTGTCCACCGTCCCGAGACGGGCGAGGACATGTTCATTGCTCCTCAGGGGTCGAAGGTCATCCTGCACTTCCCCTCGGCCGGTCGCACCCCCGAGGCCAAGACGGGCGAATTCACCGTTGTCAGCTACTTCAAAAGCGGCATGAGTGAATACGACTCAATGCAGGTCTACGTCCCGATTGACCGCATCCAGTTCCTCCGCGGCCAGGATGGCTTCGTCAACCAGATCCAGGTGAAAGCGAAACCGGGGACCGACCTCGACACCCTCGCTCGGGACATCCGCCTGGCGATGGAAGCCAAATGGCCGACCCGATTCCTCGTCTCTACGTGGGAGCAGAAGCAAGGCCCCCTGCTCGCGGCCGTCCAGGTCGAGCAGAACATTCTCAACATCTTGCTCTTCTTCATTATCGCCGTGGCCGGGTTTGGCATCCTCGGCATCTTCTCGATGATCGTGGTGGAGAAGACGCGTGACATCGGCATCCTCAAGGCGCTCGGCGCGTCCGACTCAGGGGTCCGGGGCATCTTCCTCGGCTACGGCCTGACGCTCGGGATGGTCGGCAGCCTCGTCGGTATGACCGGCGGTCTGCTGTTCGTCAAGTACATCAACGAGATTGAGAAAGGCCTGAGCAAAATCACCGGCCGGAAGGTCTTTGACGACTCGATCTACTATTTCCCCGAGATCCCGACCCTGGTTGAACCGTTGACGGTCGCCTGGATTGTTGTTGGTGCCCTGGTCATCGCCGTGGCCGCCAGTGTCTGGCCCGCGCAACGGGCTTCTCGGATGCACCCGGTCAAGGCCCTACGCTACGAGTGATCGATTCCTGACAAACTCTCCTGGAAACGCTTCGTGTGCCCACGATGCGGCGAGCGCATCTCATCCCCTTCCTCCGGAGGCCCCGATGGTCCCCCATCTCTCGACGCTCGGCCTGTCCAAGTCGTACCAAAAGGGACGCGAATCGGTCCCGGTGCTCGACGAGGTCGATCTGGAGATCGACCAGGGAGAGCTGCTTGCGATCGTGGGTGCAAGCGGGTCGGGCAAGAGTACCCTGCTGCACCTGATCGGCCTGATCGACGGCGCGGATGGGGGACAGATCGAACTCAACGGCGAGCGGATCGACAACCTGCCCAGCCGCCGCCGCGATGCGTTGCGTAACCGCACGTTCGGCTTCATCTTTCAGTTCTACCACCTCTTGCCCGAACTGACGGCGCTGGAGAACGTTCTCATTCCCTTGACGATCCGCTTCGGTCCGCTTGAGTACCTGGCGAAGCGCCGGAGTTTCCGGATCGAGGCCGAGGCCATGCTCGATCGCGTCGGTCTGAGCCATCGGATCACCCACAAGCCGAACGAGCTCTCCGGCGGGGAAATGCAGCGGGTTGCCATCGCCCGGGCACTGGTGGGTGGACCGTCCGTCTTGCTGGCCGATGAGCCGACCGGCAACCTCGACGCCAACACCGGTCGGGAAGTCCTCGACCTGCTCCGCGACTTGAACCGCGAACGGGCGCTCACTATGATACTCGTCACCCACGACCTGGGAATTGCCTCGAAGGCTGACCGGGTCGTGCGACTGGCCGAGGGTCGCCTGGAAGAGTGGTCCCCGGTCCTCGCCTGAATTCCCTCCCCGGTTCGATTGATGTCCACCTCGGGGCCTCTTGGTCCGACCAAGGCCCCCCCTGCCCGCCCGTCGAGGAGCAACGCCATGAGCCTGAAGGTTTCCATCAACGGCAAGCTCTTCGACAAGGCCGACGCCAAGATCAGCGTCTACGACCACGGCTTGCTCTACGGTGACGGCGTGTTCGAGGGGCTCCGTTCGTACAACGGCCGGGTTTTCCGCCTCGAAGATCACATTGACCGGCTCTACGCCTCGGCTCGTGCCATCCATCTTGAAATTCCGATGGCTCGCGCCGAGCTGGCCGAAGCCGTCGTCGAGACCTTGAAGGTCAACGACCTGATCGACGCCTATATCCGCGTCGTCGTGACCCGAGGGGCCGGAAGCCTCGGGCTTGACCCCCGCAGAACGTCGGACCCGCAGGTCATCATCATCACCGATACGATCTCCCTGTACCCTGACGAGCTCTATGAGCATGGCCTGAAAATCATCACCTCCGGCACGATTCGTAACCATCCGGCGGCCCTGAACCCGCGGATCAAGTCGCTGAACTACCTGAACAACATCCTCGCCAAGATCGAGGGCACCAACGCCGGATGCCTCGAAGCGCTGATGCTCAACCATCAGGGACATGTGGCCGAATGCACCGGCGACAACGTCTTTATTGTTCACAAAGGGGTCATCCACACGCCCTCGGTCGACTCCGGCATCCTGGAGGGAATCACCCGCCAGGCCGTCATTGACCTGGCTCGTGAGATCGGCCTGACCGTCATCGAACGGACGATGGACCGCCACGACATCTACACCGCCGACGAGTGCTTCCTGACCGGTACCGCCGCCGAGGTCATTCCCGTCATCGATTGCGACGCACGCCCGATCGGCGACGGACACCCCGGCCCAATCACGAAGGACCTCCACCGACGCTTCCATGCCCTCGTCCGGGGCGAGAAGCATTCCTGATCTTCCGCTCGGACCGCCTCCGTTGTCCGGATCGTCGTCTTCAAACCAAGACGATCCAAAGGAGGACCGGTCCTGGTACGAGCATGATCGCTCCCAGCTCGCCCCAGGCTCTACCTTTTGCTCGACCCACCCGGTGAGCTTGGCCCCGATCCGAAGCGAACCGGCGGGGCTCTTGATTCCGAGCAGACTTGGTCGCATCTTAGATGCCAGGTCTCGGCATCGCGCCTTTCGGAATCGAAGGTGGAGGCCGAGACGCTCCGGCCCTCGGTGATCCCATGCTCCAGATCGCCCGCATTCTCGCACCAACGGACTTCAGCTCACACTCCGAGGGCTCTGTTCGCTTCGCCTGCGAACTCGCTGAACGCCTTGGGGCCGAGCTGCATCTGGTCCACATCCTCTCCGACGTTGTTGTACCCGCTGGGCCCGACCCGATGCTCATCTCCAGCATGCCCCCGGAATACTATCGGGAGATTGAGGACCAGTCGCGCCAGACGCTCGAATCGCTCTGCGACGCCGACTGGCCTCGCCCCGCTCAAATCGTAACCGAGGTGCGCTGGGGAGATCCCGTCGATGAGATCAATGCCTACGCCACCGAGAAGGCCATCGACATGATCGTGGTGGCAACTCACGGCCGAACGGGTCTAGCTCACGTCCTGCTTGGCTCGGTCGCCGAGCGCATCGTCCGCGAGGCCCCCTGCCCCGTCCTGACGATTCGGGACAAGAAAACCTCCTGATTCGAGTCGTCGATCATCCCAGGTCGATCGCTCCGCACCCGATCCGAGGGCCCGCCCTTGCGACTCGCCCCCGCTGCTTCCATTGCACCTTCCCGGATTCGGGCCATCGCCGCCCTGGCCGACGAGCATCCGGGCACGCTCCGCCTCTTCTACGGCGAAGACACCCTGCCCACCCCCGACTTCATCAAGCAGGCTGCCCACGCCGCAATTGACTCCGACCGCACATACTACACGCCGAATCCCGGTTATCCTGAGCTTCGAGACGCGATCGCCCACCAGTACCAGCAACTCCACGGCGTGCCGATCCGCCGCGAGGAGGTGGTCGTCACCGCCAGCGGGATGATGGCGATTCACCTGGCCGTCGAGGCTACGGTCGGCCCCGGCGACTCAGCGCTCGTCGTCACTCCTCTCTGGCCGAACTTCGTCGGGGCCATCCAGGTCGCGGGAGCCGAAGCGATCGAAGTCCCCCTCGCCCTTGAACCCGACGGCTTCCGACTTGACCTCGACCGCCTTGAGTCTGCGCTTCGCTCCAACACGCGGTTGCTTGCCCTGGCCAGCCCCGGCAACCCGACCGGCTGGACCGCGTCACTCGACGACTGGCGAACCCTCGTCGCCTTCTGCGAGCGTAACGACCTCTGGCTCCTCGCCGACGGGGTCTACGAACGGATCGTCTTCGGGAACAACGCGACCATCGCTCCCAGCCCGATCGAACTGCCCGAGGCCCGCGCTCGCACCATCATCGCGCAAAGCTGCTCGAAAGCGTACCGAATGACCGGATGGCGGGTCGGCTATGCCATCGCCCCTCCCGAGGTGGCACCGACCCTCGCCTTTCTCCAGGAATATGCCGTCAGCCATGCCTTCGGGGTCGCTCAGGAGGCCGCTCGGGTCGCGATTCGAGACGGCGATGCCTTCCTCGCCGAGGCCCAGGCCCGATACGCCCGGCATCGCGACCTCGCCGTCGATCGCCTCCGGCAGATCGACGGGATTCAAGTTCCCGTACCCGATGGGGCATTCTACGTCTTCCCAAAACTCAACGGGCTGAATGAGTCGGTCGCCTTCTGCGAATCGCTCGTGCGAGAGCGTCGGGTCGGCGTCGCTCCCGGATCGGCCTTCGGCGAAGGGGGGGAGGGTCATGTTCGCATCTGCTTTGCCGTCGATGAATTGACCTTGCTCGACGGGCTCGATCGGTTCGAGGCCGGCTGGCGTGCCTTCCGAGACCGAGGACTGTCGACATGAACGACCACCCAATCGGCCAGGATGACCGAATTCTCTACCGAGGGCACAAAATCGATCTGGCCCTTCGCCCCGTTTCGCTCGCCGACGGCTCCACCGCCGAGCGAGAGGTCGTTCTTCATCGAGGAGCTGTCGCACTGCTTCCCTTGCTCGATGGCGACCGTGTCTGCTTGATCCGCAATCGGCGCTTTGCAATCGGCAAGACCTTGCTCGAAGTTCCCGCCGGGACGATTGACCCTGGCGAACCCCCCGACGCCTGCGCTGTCCGCGAACTCCGAGAGGAAACTGGTTACATCGCCGGGCGGATCACCCTGCTCACCGAATGGTGGGTCTCTCCGGGCCTGTTTACCGAACGCATGTATCTCTTTCGCTGCGACGACCTGCGGGAAGGCCACCACTCCCTTGAGTTGGACGAACAGATCGAACCGGTCGTCGTTCCCTGGGATCAGGCCGTTAACATGGCCCTCGACGGCAGGATCGAGGACGCAAAATCGATGCTCGCCATTCTCTACTGGGATCGACTTCGATCCTCTGCAACGCAATGAGCAGACATCCCTTGCCCATCACGTTCCTGTGATCACCAACACCAATGCCGAGGACGCATCACTCGACGTGGAGTGAGGCCTCGGCACTTGAAGGATGCAACGGTCGTTCGGATTGATTGAGTTCCCGTCCTCGCTTTGTCAGTCGCGGAACCGCATCATGCAGGGTGTCAGCACTGCGTCCATCAGGTGAATCCCCGGACGAGTCCGTTCGTGATGATTCAGGTACAGATCGAGATCAGACGAACTGATCCAGCGGGTTCGCCGCCACTCGACACGACCATCGGTGAACAGGACATTCTGGCCGGCACCGCCATGATTGGGGCTGTTCCCCACCAGTACGATGCCACCTTGCCCCGCCGCGTTGTTGGTCCGGTCGAGCCGAAACGGGGGTTGATCGGCGACGAGCGGAACCCGATTCTCGATATTGAACGGCAGCGGCATCGTCTGTCCGGTGGTGGGATGTCGGACTCCAAGGTGATAGGCATAATCCACTCGGATGTCATCCCGGCAGGTTCCGGGCACATGCTGTTCGCGGCCGAGCAAGTCGTCGAACCGGGGAAGTTGCTTCGTCGGGATTGACGCTCCGTCGCACGGACAATCTAGGGTGGTATGGTCGTGCAGCAAGCCGGCTTCGTTGAGCTGTACGAACGCCGCCCCGACATACGAGGCCGGGCAGGACGGATCAACGTACGGAAAAGTGTGGTGCGTGGCAGCGTACTGACTCATGGCCAGTCCAATCTGACGCAGGTTATCCGTACACATCAGCTTTCCGACGCTTTGTTGCTGATGGCGAACTGCGGGAACCAGTGACATCATGCCGATGAGCATGACCGCGGCAGCCACTCCCACATCCACCCAGCGAACCCGAGGACGGGTCGGAGCAAACTCAAGAATGCGGGGTTCTTCGGCGTGACGAAGGATCCGGGCCGTGGTACGGGCCGCAAGAGCGGAGGGAGGCTCAGGGTCGTCCGCGTCGAGCAGCAAGGAGAGGGCGTGTCGGAGTCGAGCACGCCGATCGGCAAGGGAAGGGTCAGAGGCGGCGGCCAGGTCGAGCTGCTCTCGACGGTCGTCATCGAGCTGGCCAAAAGCCTCATCAAAGAGGGCGGCGTCGTTCATGGGACCGAACCGTTCTCAGTGGGACCGGCCGCTCGGGCCATTTCTGCGAGTTTGGCCACGGCGGCGTGCAGGCGGGATTTGACCGTGCCCACCGGAATCTTGAGGATTTCGGCGATTTCTCGGTACTTCAGATCCTGGTAGTACGCCAGGATCAACGTCTGGCGAAGACCTTCGGGGAGCTTGGCGATGCTCTGGCGAACCCATTCCCGGCGCTCCTCGCTCTGCATCTCGACCAGCGGGCCGGGCTCGTCACCCGTCAAGAGATCGATCAGTGCTCCCGGATCCCGGTCTGCCCCATCGATTCGCTGGTCAAGGCTCACCGTCGGATGACGGCCTGCCTTGCGCAACGCGTCGACGGCCTGATGGGTCGCGATCGCATAGAGCCAGGGACGCAACGGGCGCCCGTCCTCGTAAAGTCCTCGCTTCAGATGCAACTGAAGAAACGTGTTTTGGAAGACGTCGTCGGCCAACGCCCGATCGCCTGTGTACCGGGCAAGATACCGGTACAACTCTCGCTCGTAACGCCGAACCAACTCGTTGAAGTCCTCGGTCTGAGCCTGCTCACGATACCGACTCATGAGCATCTCATCCGATTGCTCGGAGAGAGCGTCGGCAATTGCAGGTCCAGTGGCCTTCACCATGATTACGATCGATCCTGCGAGGGAGTTCGCTCCCGCCGCCCGAAAGTGTGTGGAACAAGGAAAACGGCCGCGATCGGCCCGGCCGATGCGACCGTTGTAGTGCTCTTATTGTTCCGGGAGACCCGCGGCACCGTCAAGTCAGACCCACCCGTGGATCGGTCCGACGAATGACGCCCTCCCACCTTGGGTCGACGATCACGCAAAAAGGCCTGAGAGCACCCGGCCACCCACATCCGTCAGCCGTTCATCGCGACCGCTGTGCAGGTAGGTCAGGCGCGTATGGTCGAGACCCATCAGGTGGAGGATTGTCGCGTGCAGGTCGTTAATGTGAGCGTGATCCTCGATGGCATTCATACCGATCTCATCCGTGGCTCCGAAGGTTGTCCCCCCCTGGATCCCGCCACCAGCCATCCACATCGTGAAGCCCTTCGCGTTGTGGTCGCGTCCTCGGCTCCCCCCTTCACTGACCGGAGTCCGACCGAATTCGCCTCCCCAAATCACGAGGGTCTCGTCGAGCATCCCTCGACGCTTCAGGTCGGTCAGCAACGCCGACACTGGCTGATCGGTCAGACCGCACATTTTTTCATGGTTGTCGTTCACGTCGCTGTGAGCATCCCACTGCATCGCCACGGGACCGCCACCGGAGTAGACCTGAACAAATCGGACCCCTCGCTCAACCAGACGACGGGCCAGCAGGCATCGGGTGCCGAAATCGTTCGTCCTCGGGTGGTCCAACCCGTAGAGCCGCCGCGTTTCCTCGGTTTCGGTCGAGAGATCGACCGCCTCAGGTGCCTCCGCTTGCATGCGGAACGCGAGTTCGTAGGACGAGATCCGGGCCGAGAGTTCGGTATCGACGGGATCAAGGTCGGCCTCGTTCATCGCTCGAAGGAGATCGAGCGTGCGGCGCTGCTGGCCTCTCGAAAATTCGCCGGTGGCGGGTTGCAGGTCGAGAATCGGCTTCGGTCCCGGCCGGAACAACGTCCCTTGATACGCAGCCGGAAGGAATCCGGCCCCCCAGCACGGGGCTCCGCCCTCCGGCGTCCCCTCCGGCTGGGCCATAACGACATACGCCGGGAGATTTTCGTTCTCGGTCCCGAGGCCGTAGCCGACCCAACTTCCGAGGCTCGGGAACCCCATGAAGACCCGCCCGCAGTTCATTTGATAATGCGCCGGGGCGTGGATCACGCTGTCGACCTGACATGATCGGACCAACGCGATGGTATCGGCGTGTTCCCTCATGTGCGGAACAAGGTCGGACATGTCCATTCCCGACTCGCCATACTTCCCCCAGGTCCGGGTACTTCCCAGGCAAATCGGGTCCGCTTCGAGAAACTGACTTTCCAGCTTCCCAAAACTCGGCGGCAAGGGCTGACCGTGCAGGCGGTTCAGCTCCGGCTTCGGGTCGAACATGTCGATGTGGCTTGGCCCCCCGACCATGAACAGGAAGATGCACCGCTTCGCCTTCGGGGCGAAGTGTGGCGCCTTCTCCGCCAGGGGGTTGAGGTTTGCACGACCCTCGTCCGACGCCTTCGCGTCCCTCTGCAAGAGATCCGCCAGCGCGAGCATCCCGAAGCCCGCCCCGGTCGATTTCAAGAACGCCCGACGATCGATCGGGTGCATCGGTTGCGGACCAGGGCATCGGCGGGTCGGTCGCGGCATCGAATACCACTCCTGGGGCATTGGAAAACGGTTCAATGATTGGTTCGTCGAGTTCGAAAAACCGTGAGCGAAGTTCTGTCTCGAAACCTGGGAGAACGTCTGCACCTGTGGGTGTCGCCAACCCGTCAAACGATCGATCGATCGGCTCAGTTCACTCGAACATTCCCGTGCCTCAAATTGAGGTCCCAGAACAGGTCAAGGCACGTACACGAACTCATTCCGGTTCAGCATCGCCAGGGCGAAATCAACCCAGGCCGCTGCCTCGGCTCGATCGACGTCCGAGGGCTCCGGAGTTGGAGCCGCCAACGGAGCATCTCCTTCCCGCCGATCCCTGAGCATCTCGGCTTGCGAGTCGATGAAGTCGAGGGCCTGCCTCAGCTCGTCCTCGCCTGGGGATCGGGACAGGACCAGGCGATAGGTCCGATCGACCCGGGCGGGGGCATCATCCGGCTCGTCGCGAAAGACCCGACCGGCGAGTGCCTTGGCGCGGTCGATTGCAAAACTGCTGTTGAGCAGGATCAAGGGCTGAAGCGGGTGGGTACTCACATCCCGGACCGCGCAAGAGGTCTGCGTGTCTGGGGAGTCGAAGGCATCAAATAACGGGAGCCGGACGTTCCGCTTCCGGTACAGGTAAAGCGATCGTCGAACGTGCTGCGAGGGATCAGGATGTTCCGGCCAGAGGTCGACTTCCTCCGCCTCGGTGAAGATCAGCTCCTCGACCTCGGGGGGAATCGGTGCTCGAATCCCGGGACCTCCCATCTGAGGGTTCAACTCTCCGGTGACGGCGAGCAAATGATCTCGCAGCGATTCGGCCTCCAACCTGCGGCGATCGACGCGAGCAAAGAGAAGATTGTCAGGATCGTCCTCGGCTTGGCTCTTGAGAACCTCCCTGACGCGGGCCATCTCCTCCGGGTCGTGAACGACCGACCGTCTCGGGTCGGACGCTTGCCGGTAGGTGGCCGAGGTGACGATCAGGCGGTGAATCGGCTTCAGCCGCCAGCCGTTGGCAATCAGTTCCGAGGCGAGCCAGTCGAGCAATTCGGGATGAGACGGGTATTCACCCCTGACTCCGAAATCGCTCGGCGAGGCGACGATCCCTCGGCCCAGGTGATGCTGCCAGAGTCGGTTCACGATCACCCGGGCGGTCAGAGGGTTCTCCGGCCGGGTCATCCACTGGGCCAGCGCCGTTCGCCGTCCGGTCCGTCCGTCGATCGGCTCGACCCCATCGGCAAAGGCGTCCGGTTCCATGTTCGCCAGCACGACTCCGAGCGGACGAGGCTCAACCTTTGGTCCAAGGTTGTACGGATCTCCCCGGCGATAGACGAACGTCTCCGGAGCCGCAACGGCCTCTTCGTCCTTCGGTTCGGCCAGGGCCATGACCCTGGCAGGAGGAGGTGGCAGCGTCTGCTCCAACTCGAAGATGGCCCGTTTCAAACGCTCTCGTTCGGCGTGATCTTCCGGATTCTCCGCCACGGCCTCGGCGAGTTCTTCCCAGGGAATATTGAGCGCACGTTGAGCTCCGGCCGCCATTTTTTTCTGAATGGGTGTGCGATCCTCCTCCGGAATCTCCAGCACGGCCCGTTCGTCATCCGTGAGGTTGGCCTTCTTGACGGCCAGGAGTGCGGCCCGATACGGGGCTTCCAGGGTTGCCTTGGCCTCCTTCAAGGGTTGGGTCTTTGCGGCCACCGCGTCTTCGGCCGCCTTGTAGGCCGCGCGTTCGGCCTCTGTTGCGACGGGAATCTCGACCATCTCGGCGGCCTCGAAGAAGGCCTGGAGCCGGTAGTAGTCGGTCGTCGGGATGGCGTCGAATTTGTGATCATGGCACTTGGCGCACCCGATTGTCAGTCCCATGAAGACCGACCCCACGGTCCCCGTCACTCCCGACAGTTCCGATTGTCTGCGGACCTTTGGGTCAATATTCCCTCCCACCACTTCCCGAGGGCCGCATCGGCCAAACCCGGTGGCGATCAGGGCAAACTCGTCGTCCGGAGCCAGTTCATCGCCGGCCAGTTGCAAGGAGAGGAATCGGTCGTAAGGCAGATCATCGTTCAGCGCCGACACAACCCAGTCCCGGTATCGCCAGGCATCGGGGCGATCGGCATCCAGCTCGAAGCCATTCGAGTCGGCATAGTGGGCCAGGTCGAGCCAGTGCTGCGCCCATCGCTCTCCAAAGCTAGGCCGTTCGAGCAAGGATTCTACCAAACGCTCGTAGGCATCGGGCCGATCGTCCTCAAGGAAGGACTCCACCTCGTCGGGAGTCGGCGGCAACCCCGTCAGGTCGAAGGTCAAACGACGAATCAAGCTGATGCGGTCGGCTTCCGGTGAGGGCTCAAATTCCAGAGCCTCGATCTCTGCCAGGATGAAGCGGTCAATCGGATTGCGAATCCACGAGCGATTCCCGACGTCCGGCGGATCGGGACGCTCGACCGGTACATAAGCCCAGTGCGTTCGCTGTTCTCGCGAAAACGACTCGGCAGGAGCCACTTCGGTTGTAGTGTCCGAATGAACCGCCGTGACTCCAGGGGCAATGCAGACGCCGAGCAATCCGACCAGGATCAGACTCAGTCCGTTTCGATTCCCTCGCCTGGGGTGGCGATCGAGGCGCATGGGCCATCTCCGAGGGCGTAACGAGCGGGGAGAATGCGGGCTGATGGGGAGGGACATCGCCCGGCTGGATGAATCCTTCACGCGGAACAAGCGAGACTCGATTCTCCCTTATTGTGACGGCCAATCCCCCGCTCGCCAAGCGCCGAGTTCAGACAACCCCTGGTGCCTTCGAAAAAAATCGGATGGTTCTGAGCCGATCGGCCCCGAGGTCTTCGATTCACGATTGAGGGAAACAATGGCTTCATCCCCACACTGGGACACCCCGAGCGGATCAATCTCTTCATCACTCGCGAGAATCGCGCTCGCCTCCCTGTCTCGAAGCGATTCTCAATCGGTGTTTGATCTTATGAATTTCGATCGCAGTCGAGTTCCACAACACCTGTAAGGTCTCAAACGGCCAACCCACACGACTCAATAAACTTAAGCCTCTAGCCAAAACAACTTACGCTACGAGAGCCTCAACGAGGCCGCAAGCGAGAAACCTGGTTCTTCTGGCTCCCGAAACACCTGTTCGATACCGCGTCACGACGATTTTCACATCACGGAACGAAGCCAAAATGTGCGAAGAAACCTTCGTGAGGAAAAGAGTTTGCGCTCAATGAATCACGCGCTCCTGGGCGTTCCCGACGAGGCTCGACCGGGATGACTTCAACCCGAGTTTCTCCCCAAAGCCTGTCTTTGGGCCGATCACCCCGAGCAACGGTGGCAACTGGGTCGGTTGCCCCGTAAGATTTCATGATGACGCGAAGATTGACATCCCTTCATGGTGAACTGATCGCCGTTCATGGCTGACTCCTTCCAATCCGAAACCGGACCGGCCTCACTTCTGGCGACTCGACGAGCGTTGCTTATGCTCTCGACCGTCGTCCGACTGGGTCTGATGGCCGTAGGGCTGGGCCTCGTTCTCGACCGCACGCAGACTCTGCTCTCAGACATGCAGCTCACCTGGGGAGAGCGAGTTGTCATGGGGATCGCTCTGATCGCCTACGGGGGCGGATTTGCCCTGGCAGGCTGGGTTGCAGATCGCTTGCTGAAGGCCCTTGCAGAGCTAATCGCCCTGATGGTTGATCAGGCTGAGTCGGCCGCAACGACCGTTCGATTGATCGAACGTGAGGTCGCGCCCAGTCTGGCCCGAATTGCGCTGGCGGTTGAACGGATTTCGACTAACCCTGGCTCGGGGCCAGATCGGACCATCGACCAACGGCGAGCAATCGCCGTCGCCGGGGTCCGGCAGGCTATTGATGAGGGGCGTTGGGAGCGCGCTGATCGGCTCATCGCAAGTCTCAGAAGAGACTTCCCAGACACTCCCGAGGCCGACGAGTTAACCGAGGATGTATCCCAGGGGCGTCAGCAGGCGATCCATGATCTGAAAGGACGTCTCGAGGCGGCTCGGGCCGTCAACGATCCTGATCAGGTTCTGACGTATCGCGATGAGTTGACGCTCCATCTCCGAGGAGAGGAGCTCAAAACGCTCGATCGCCAGGTCGTCGGCTGGTTAATCATGCTAATCCAGAAACGGCTCCGGGCGGGAGGCGTGCAGGCCGAGGTGGTCGAGCTTGCTGCGCGAACTGCCCAGAGCTTTGGTGATACCCCTGAGGGGGCAAGCCTGCAGGCTTCCTTGCCGACCCTGCGACGCAGCGCGGGCCTCTGCCCGAGGTGTTCCCGAGCCTATACCGGCACCGAAGATGCGTGTCCCGAGTGCCTCCGAACGGTTTCGAGACGAACCATTGCTTCTTCCTCGATCGGGTCCCCCGCCCCGGAGGATGCTCCATGAAGATTCGACAATCATGCCCTCATTGCCTGGCCACGTTTCTGGTCACCGATGAACGACTCGGCCAACTCGTCTCATGCCCGAAGTGCGGCCTGACGTCACGAATGCCCGCGACCCTCGGGGAGGCCGCTCAGGACTCGACGACCAGCGTTTCTAGAGAGCCCGCTTCCGCCTCGGTCCTGATCACTCCTCACAGCATGGAGGCCGAAGAGGCTCAGCCCTCGACGACCCAACGTCGGAAGCGTCTGATTCCTTTCCTGCTTGGAGCGGTCGGCGGCCTCCTGCTCGCGGCCTTGATCTTCTGGCCGATCCTCCGCACGACAGCCCCGGATCGTCCGGAACCTCTAGAGGGTGCCGGTCCGATCAACCCCGTCGAGCGAACGGCCCGAACCTTTCTCGAAGCACTCGTTGCGAACGATGTCGAGACCATCGATCGCCTCTCAGTCCAGAACGATCCGCCATTGATCGCCTCTTTCGAGGATGTTCAGCGCGATCCGAGCGAAGACGAGACCATTCGAGGATCGTTTGCCCCCCTGGCTCAATTGAATGATCGAATCGCTTCGACCTACATCTACGACCCAGAGATCAAACGCTTCCGCAATGCCAACCCACTTGGGGTCGCGGCCAATTTCATGGATGAGGCCGAACGGCTCAAGGAGGAGAACGAGGCCGGGGACATCTATTCCCGGATTGCCGGTGGCACGGCTGACGAGCAACTCGACGCCGCCGTCGAATTCGCGGAACAATTCGTCAAGTTGACGCAGAACACCCTGCCTCGTAAAGAGTTGGTACCAACCTATTCCCAGCTTGTCGAGGACGCCGATCCTCCCCTTCCCCCCGACGCCGAAGCCCTCGCTCTGAACTTCGGTGAGGATACGGCGACCTGGGAGGAGTTGCTGGGACGGCCCTTCTTCACGATTGGGGCCGACGGCCCCTTCATCCTTGATCGGGCTCAGGCGGTTGCGACGATTCAGGACCGGCTGGCATCACCCGGGGCTCCACCACGCCGGTTGCGGCTTGAGCTGGTTCGGTTCCGCCTCGATGCCATCGACACGGGCTGGAAGATTATCTCCGCTCGTCGGGACGATGCCGAATCGGTGACCGATTCGTCCGATTCATTTCGCTCTCCTGGACTCGAGGAGGGCCCCTGAAACGCCGTCGAGACCGGAATCGCGGGGATGACCGGAAGGTTCCGGTCACTCCGAGAGGCTCGGAAACTTGACCGGCCCCAAGTCGTCGGCTACGTATCCTTGTCACGGTTCACGATTGCGATCCCAAAGATCCCTCTGGTTCCTCCTGGACCAGATCCTCTCGATGGACCTGTCGCCACCTCACCCCGACCCGACCCGATTGCCGCAGAGGACTCGTCCCCATGATTCGCCGACTCGCGCTGGCCTGGGCGGCCCTCGGCACCCTGGCCCTGGCCGTACCCGCCGATGGCCAGCCCATTGATACCCATCGGATTCTTCCTGACCGGACTGCCCTGGGGCGTCTGGGTCTGGAACGGTCCTGGTTTGCGACCGTTCCGCTGCAACCTGGGCTGGAACAGGTCGATCACCTCAGCCTGACGACCGACGGGACGCAAATCTTCGCTCAAACGACCGAAGCGAACCTTTATTGTTACGATGCCGAAACCGGCCGGATGCTCTGGACGGCAAACCTTGGCCCCGCCAGCGGTCTCGCTCAGGACGTGGGGACAAACTCCAAGTTGGCATTCGCGACCAACGGAAATTACATCTATGCCCTCGATCGCGCAACCGGCCGTCAGGTCTGGATTGAGCGAATGGAAGCCAATGCGGCGTCTCCGATCGTGGCCACGGATGAGCTTGTCTTTATTGGCGAATCCAATGGCAAGTTACTTGCGTTCTCGTTGGTTCCCGCTGAGGATTCGCGATTCCAGAAGCAAACAGGGGCTCCGGGCGGCTTTGCCTGGAATTTCTCGACCAATGGCCCGATCACGGCAGAACCAGTTGCCACGCAGTTTGTCGTCGCTTTTGCCTCGACCGGAGGGCGTCTATACGTCTCGCGTTACGACCCGCCTTCGGTTTTGCACCGTTCTCAGAACATCGGTCCTCTGGCCGCTTCGATGGGAACCTACGGGACTGGTCCGGAAAGTCTTCTCGTCGTTCCATCGTTGAATCACAACCTCTACGGAATCAACCTGTTTACCGGCGAGCAGAAGTGGGTCTTCCCTGCCCGTTCTCCAATCTCCGCACAGCCGCTGGTCGGAGGTGGCGATGTGACGTTAACCCGTCGTGTTCCCGAACGGCGAACCCGGACCATCATTGGCACTGATCTCAGACCTTACGAGCAGGAATACACCGAGATCGTCGAGCAAGAGGAAGTCTTGCCAATGCCCCCGACGATTTACGTTCTTTGCGATCTCGGCGACCTGTACGCGGTCGACCCAGAGTCCGGCGAATCACGATGGACCTCCCCCGTTCCCATCCCCGGAACTGAGCAAGAGCAGGTCGATCCTCGAACCGGTCGTACCGTTGTGGTTCCCGGGTCGGCGCAGTTGGTGACCAACCCGTCGACCGGCGAACCCATAACGAAACCTCGGAGCGTGCAGACTGGGGCCGAGCAGATTCTCGCCCTCTCTCCCTCTCGTGTCTATCTTTTAAGCGAGTATGGGGATCTGGCGATCGTTGATCGTGAATCCGGTGATCTCGTTGCTGGTCCTTCGGCAACGTATCAGAGAGCTGGCGTCGATCTTCGTCGCTACGCAGTCACCACGACCAACGATTCGCACGATCGCATTTACCTGGCCAGCCCTCATGGGTCGATCATCTGCCTTCGGGAGTTCGGCTCGACCTCTCCGATTCCGCTTCGGGCCGCCTCGACCACTCCGTTTGGTTTCCTTCGAGACGAGGAAGGGTCGACCACAACTCCCCCGCCGGTCCCTGTCGCTCCGTTCGGAAATGACCCAATACCGGACAACCCCGACGAGGGAGTGGAAAACGATAACCCCTTCGACGTCGGATTCGGGGCTCGCCCCTTGCCCCGAACCATCGCGACTCAACGGCGATAATCTTTCGCGACATTCGGTCGGGTTGGATACGTTCCATTCCCCTTTTTTTTCTAGAATTCGGGAAGGCCGTTGGGCCTTTCCGAATTCCTTTTGCGCATCTGATCCTCAAGGCCGATCATGACGATGCGATTGGCAGAGGATCGAGTTGAAGAGGCCCCGAATCGCGATGTCTGACACCACCACACCGATCCGCCGCGCCCTTCTGAGCGTCTCAGACAAGCGGGGCCTTGTTGATCTGGCCCGAGCCCTCGCCGATCGAGGCATCGCATTGCTGGCCAGCGGTGGCACACGGACCGCCTTGATTGAGGCCGGTCTCGAAGCCGAGGAAGTTTCCTCATATACCGGAAGCCCTGAAATCCTCGGCGGAAGGGTCAAGACGCTTCATCCAAAGATCCACGGCGGGATTCTCGCGCGTCGCGATCAGGCCGACGACGTGACGACGCTGACCGCTCATGGAATCGAGCCGATCGACCTCGTCGTCGTCAACCTTTATCCGTTTGAAGCCACCATCGCCAGGCCAGATGTCACCGATGCCGAGGCAATCGAGAATATCGACATCGGCGGCCCAAGCCTGATTCGAGGAGCCGCGAAGAATCATGCCCATGTGGCCGTCCTGACCGATCCAGATCAATATTCGGTGTTTCTGGAACACCTCAGCCAGCACGGTGGAACCACTTTCGCATTTCGACGCGCGAGAGCCCTCGACGCATTCCGACAGACCGCGCACTACGATCAGGCCATTTCGTCCTACCTGGCCGGAGCCTCGACTGAGAGCGAGCCAGAAGGCTTTCCGAACACGTTTTCTCCCCGGTTCGTGCTGCGAACCTCTTTACGATACGGAGAGAACCCTCATCAGCGGGCCGCTTTCTACGTCGAATCTGAGACGGAGAGTCCGAACCTGGCCTCGGCCACCATCAGACACGGAAAAGAGCTTTCTTATAACAATCTTCTCGACCTTGATAGTGCGTTACGTCTGATTCGATCTTTCGATGAGCCTGCTGCCTGTGTCTTAAAGCACAACAACCCATGTGGTTCAGCGATTGGCTCAACCCTCGCCGAGGCCTTCGAGCGGGCTTATGACGGTGATCCGGTCAGCGCCTTTGGTGGAATTGTCGGACTGAATCGACCGGTTGATCTGGTGACGGCCGAACGCATGGTCAGTCCGGGACGATTCATCGAGTGCATTCTCGCCCCCAGCTTTGAGCCCGACGCCTTCGAGGCGTTGACCACCCGGCCGACCTGGAAAAACAGTGTCCGACTGATTGAGCTAGGCGTGCCGATTGGTCCCGGTCAAGGTTCGCCCCCTGGCCTCGACCTCCGACGCATCGAGGGAGGCTTGCTTGTTCAGGACTGGGACACCATGCAGGCCAATCCGCTCGCCGAAGGTCGGGTCGTAAGCAAGCGTCCGCCGAACGATCGGGAAGCCATCGATCTGGCCTTCGGCTGGAAGGTTTGTCAGGCAGTCAAGTCGAATGCCATCGTCCTGGCCAGTGAAGGCCAGATCGTCGGCGTTGGCGCCGGGCAGATGAGCCGACTGGACTCCGTCGAAATCGCCGTGAAGAAGGCCGGCGCCCGAGCTGCCGGTGCCGTCCTTGCGTCCGACGCCTTCTTCCCGTTCCGAGATGGCCCCGATGCGGCCGCTGCGGCCGGTGTCACCGCGATCATTCAGCCGGGAGGCTCTCGGCGCGATGAGGAGGTCATTGCCGCTTGCGACGAGCACGGGATTGCCCTGATCTTTACCGGTCGCCGTCACTTTCGGCACTGATCCCAACGCATTTCATACGTTTCAACGAAACCGAACCCCTCGTCATCCCAGCGAGACATCCAGCACCATCATCACGGCAAACCCGGCCATTGTTCCCAGCGTTGCGAGGTCGGTGTTGCCGTGCTGCTGGCTCTCAGGAATGAGCTCCTCGATCACCACGTAGATCATCGCCCCCGCGGCAACTGCCAGGGTGTAGGGAAGGATGGGCGAGACGAACAGCACGGCCGCCGCCCCAAGAACCGCGGCCACCGGCTCGACTATCGCGGAAAGCTGACCGTACCAGAAAGCTTTGACCCGACTTATCCCCTCGCCCCGAAGTGGGAGCGCGACGGCGATCCCTTCGGGAACGTTCTGTAGGCCGATGCCGATCGACAGAGCAATGGCTCGTCCGAGCGAGCCATCAATGAAGTCGTGCTCGGTCGCTCCGAAGGCCACTCCGAGGGCCAGGCCTTCGGGGATGTTGTGCAGGGTGATCGCCAGGACAAGCAAGGTGGACCGTCGCCATTGAGTCTTGATCCCCTCTGCTCGGTCCCGCTTCAGACCGGGATGAAGATGCGGGAGCCATTGGTCTGCGAGACGGAGCACCAGGCCACCGAGCAGGAAGCCGATGGTCGCCGGTCCCCATCCCGAGCCACCCTGTTCTCGGGAGAGATCGATCGCCAGCAAGAGCAACGACCAGACACTCGCCGCCACCATCACCCCGGCCGCAAAACCGAGCATAGCATCGAACATGCGCCGATTCATCGACCGGGCGAAAAAGACAAGCGAGGCTCCGAGGGCTGTCAGTCCCCAGGTAAACCCTCCAGCCACCAGAGCCTGGACGATCGGATTGAAGTCGGCAAACGCGTTCATGACTGGGTTGTACCAGTCCGAATCGGGATCGGCAACATCTCAATCGCGTTCAGATCACCCGTTCAGGAGGTTTTCAGCAAGGGCAAGGACGCAAACCCCTCACCAACTATGGGAGCCGAAGAGACGCCGAGCCAGTTGTCGAGGAGGGAGGCGTAGAGGTTCCGGAAATCGAGCTGGTACTTCAGATCACCCTCGTCGAGATCGTCGAGGCTCGGGTGCTCACCCATCAACCCCGCCTGAGATACGGGGCCGACGACGAACACCGGAGCCGCGGCCCCGTGGTCGGTTCCGTTCGACGCATTCTCGGCGACCCGCCGTCCGAACTCGCTGAAGACGAGCACCGCGACCCGGTCGGCCTGGCCGTCCTGTGCCAGATCATCATGGAACGCGGCGAGGGAGTCAGCCAGTTCGTTGAGCAACGCGGCGTGACTGCCGAGCTGGTTCGCGTGGGTGTCGTAACCGTCTTGCCGGGTGTAATAAATGCGTGTTCCGAAGCCGGCCTTAATGATACGAGCAATCTGTTCGAGCCGGCGAGCGAGGTCGAAGTTGGGGTAATTGGAGTCATCCCCCTGCCCCGAGGCAACCTCCTCAAGCCTCGCACTCGACTCGTAAGCCGCCAAGGTGCTCCGACGGAGAAAGCCGAGCAAGGGGTCATCCGTCCGTTCCACGCTGGCAACCTCATTCAAGGCCGATCGGGTTGAGTCCTGGTCAGCCGAGGAACCGCCGGCTTGGAGTCGGAACTGGTCGATCTGCTCCATTGATGGAACCTCGATCCTCCGGGCCTTCAGGGCCAGGGGCAGTCGGCCGCCGCCGACATGGATGGCCGGCGAATCCGATCCGGGACCGGCAGGATTGGCGTCGAGCACTCGGCCGAGCCATCCGGTTTCGAGCGCCTCGGGGCTGGAGTCAGTGCGGGCGGTTTCCCAAATCTCCATGGATCGGAAATGAGAGCGGTCGGGATTCGGATACCCCACCCCCTGCACAATGGTCAGTCGACCGTCTTCGAGCAGCTTGGCCATCTGGCCCATACTCGGGTGAAAACCAATGTCTTCGGTAATGCGATGAAGTTGCCCGGTCGGCAATCGGAGTCGGCGACGGTTGCGAACGTATCCGTCGATCCCATGCGGAACGACCGTGTTCAACCCATCGTTGCCGCCAACAAGCTGGACGACGACCAGGATCCGATCATCAGGATTCGCGACCCTGGCGGCCTGAGCCGATCGCGCGAGGAATCCAGGAATGGTTGCACCTCCCATCGAAACCAAGGAGGAGGCAGCCAGGGAGGATCGGAGGAACTGGCGGCGATGAAGTGTCATGATTCGATCCTTGGTGGGAGTCACCGGTCGATGGTCCGAGGAAAACCTGAGCATTCGCTCAATCAGGAAAGCTGATACTCAGGGGAGGTCAGAACACGAGTCGCTACCTCATGAGCCGATCCTGTGATGCGTTCCCGAACCCCGGCAGACAACGCATCCTGCACAAGAAGGTTGATGAAGAAGTCGGTGGGCTCGTCGGCCTGACCATGCCGGGAGCAGAGTGCTTCGGGATCGAAGCGGCGTCGATCATTCATCAGTTGCAGGATGGTATTGGAGCGTGCCAGGGAGGTCGTCGTGTTGATCCAAGCTGGACCGCTGTCCCATCCAGCCACACTTGGAGGGGCAAAAAGGCGTTGTCCCATTCGGGAGCAGGCCTCGGCCAGGTCATTGGTGGAAACAGTCGGTGAGACAATTTCCAGGGCGCGGATGGTGCCGACGGCAAATTCGACCGGGCTCTTGACTCGCTTGCGTCGTATCGAGGAATCAAAGAACAGCCGAGAGCGAAGGATCATGGCCACGGGGACGCTCGTGTCGTAGCCGGAATTGCGATAGGCCTCCGCTAAGGGTTCGATCAACGCCTCGGAGGGCTCGTCGACTTCACTGACGAGGAGCGCGAAGAGTTTGCGGCAGAGGAATTGGGCACAGGCCGGCTGGTCGAGAAGGATCGAGGCCACCGCGTCGCCGTCGAAGAATCCGGATTGACCGAGGATGGACTTCTCGCCGGCGTCGAATGCTCGGGGATCGTGGCGGTATCGCCCCTGAACGACGAAGGTTCCGGTGAAGGCTCGGGCGGCTTCCTGCACGTCTCGCTCGCTGTAGTGTCCACGACCCAGCGTGAACAGTTCCATCACCTCTCGGGCGTAGTTTTCGTTGGGATGGTCCTTTTTGCTGGCCGTGGCGTCGAGCCAGACCAACATGGCCGGGTCTCGGGCCATCGAGCGGAGCAAGTCCGAGAACGAGCCAAGAGCGTGTCGACGAAGCAAGTCGTTTTGCTGACGCATCAAGTTCGGCTCATTCACCTTTTCGATCGAAGTGGCGAAATGATCGTGCCAGAAGAGCGTCAGCCGTTCCTGCAGCGGAAACGGGGTGTGAATCATCCGGTAGAGCCATGAGGCCTGGAGACCGGTGGTTCCGGCTGCAGCACCGGGACCTCGGGTCAACGAGTCTATGAGGTTCTCGAACTGTGCGGCAGGAGTGCCGTCGAGGGCTTCCGCCTCCCCGTGGAGCAGTCGGTCGATGCTGAGCTCAGGACCGTCGTCGAGGTCGCGCTGAAGGACGTCCCACGAGGGGGCAAATCCGGCCCGACGATGGAGATGAGCCACCCGATTGAGGTCCCAGGGCTCTCTGTCCGTCGCCTCAAACGGTGACCAGGCCTGGCGGGGATCGTCCCGCTTGGTTCGCAGACGCATGATGACTCCACCCGGTAAGCATCACCGAACACATCAATCGAAGCCGAATGAGTGTCGCAGTTGCCGGATGTTCATCGAGCAACCGCGGCACTCGCTGCAACCGTCACTCAGTCGTCGAGTTCCCCCAGCTGGAATTCCAGAGACAGCGACGAATGCTCGGGAGTGTCAACAAGACGCAACGACCCCTGACCAAGATAACGAAGCAGGGCGATTAGGACAGTCACATCGCGCTCGGCGTCGGCTCGATCATTACCACGCTGAAGCATATTTTGAAGAATCAAACGTTCCAGGTTGCGTTCAGCCAGAGCAGCCAGAGCCGGGCCGTCGGCCGTCATGAGGAGCGTGGCGTCGATCGTCTCCGGATCGGGCTCGGCCTGGATTGCATCGATGAGCGAACGGGTCAGACCAATGCTCGAACTGAGAATGAAGCGTCCGTTGACCTCGGCGATGGAAGGGCTGAAATTGTGTCGGTAATGGATTTCGGCCGGCTCGCCCTGATCATCGTCAGAAGGAGGTGGAGGCATAAAGGTCGCAAGGGAAATGGTCTGATTCTTGTACGACTCTGAGCCCAGCATGAGAGGAGGAGCACCGGTTTCCGAAGCCCCGAGGTTCACGAGCCCGAGGAATGACTGAAAGGCGACCCGTAATCGCTGGGCGAATTCAGGGCGATCGGCGTCGAGTTCAACGACCAGAGCGAAGGCCGGCAACTTCAACTCGGGCGCCGGGTCCATCGCCTCGTAGTCTTGAATGGTTGCGACGATCTGCCAGTGGTTGCCGAGCGGTTCGAGGACAGAATCGCCAAACTCCCGGCCTCCAAAAAAGGTACCTGAGAAGGAATCGAGCTGGGCGAGGTTTTGCAGGGCTTCCGGCGGAAGCAATTCCTCTCGGACTTGCCAGAGCGCTTCCTGATCACGCCAGAGATTGATGGTGGCGAGAAGTCCGTCGACCTTCAGGGGAGCCGGAGCGCCTGCACCTTTTGGGGGAAGAAAGCGGGCCATTGCCTCCGATCGACCGTCCTTGGGAGTATCGAGCCTCAGGTCCAGAGCCAGGCGATCATCGGTCCAGTCGAGCGTTGCGGAGGCAAAAGGAGTCTGGCGAATCAGATCGATCCATACACCCAGAAGAAGCATCGCGCCGGCATCGGGCTCATCGCCGGAAAATCGCTTGGGGTCGAGTTCGCGGAGCCGTTCCACCCGAGCAAACGCCCAGGCCAGAGGGTCACCCTCGGGCCGCGTCTCCGTATAAGAGGGAGAATCAGTGAGGTGATCTCCATTGTCGAGATGACGATCAAGTATCGCCTGCAATCCGGTCCGACTGTTGGAAAGAATCAAGCGGCCGTCGACGATGGCGTGGGCCTCTTCGTTTGAGAGACTGAAGCCGGTGATTCCGCGGTGCTCAAACTCGGTGATGGGATCGGGGGCATTTTTTCCCCGAGCATCTTCTCGAGCAAGCGAGACGAGCGTGGAATGGGCCTTTTCGAGGAGCGCCGCATCGGAAGGAGTCACGACCAGGACTAGTCGAGGGGGATCGGCCTCTTCGATACCGACCACGATTCCCCCCCCGATCAGGGTTCGTAATCCCTCTTGCCAGGTTGTTCCGAGCTGTGCGGCCACGAAGGTGGCGACCTGTCGCAGTTCATTCAATTGAGGGTTGTCCAGGGCTTCGGCATAACCGGGGATCGAGCCCAGGAAGTCTTGAACGCGGTCGGAGGTCATCCGGTCAAACAGGCGCTCGGGCTGAGCGAGCTCCAAAAAGACCAGGGCATCCGGATGAAGAAAATCGGCGCCAGATGCGAGGTGATCCTCCTGGGCCAATCCAACCGAACTGGTGGCAAGCATGAGTGACGTCGACGCCATCACTCCAAACACGAATCTCTTGATGTGAATCATAGTCTGTTTTTCCCCGGTGCGAGCCAGACCTCTGCCCCCGGGCCGGGATCAGGCAACGCGTGATCGTCGGCGATCGATACCGGTCAGGTCATCGTAAAGTTTCAAGAACACGGAGCGAAGACGTTCCAAGGAGGTCCGGAACGGGTGTTTCGCAAACGCACACATAAACCTTGCTCGATTGTTGAGCTGAGGGTAGAATTCCGACGGTCGTGCCTTTGAGTAGGCACTCATTCGGGTTTCCGTTCTTGAGGACGTCGACCGACGTCCTTGAGTTCAAGAACGTGCGTTCCGCGAACCCCAGGATGCGATGAAAGCCGAATTGATCCCCGATAATGGTGATCCCCCGATCCCGGTCACACGAGACATCACCGTCGTCGGCCGTCGGGACGGGTGCGACATCTGGATCGATCACCCGTCGATCTCGAAGCGGCATTGTGTGCTGGTAAGAACCTCGGGATTGCTGATCCTTCGCGATCTGGCCTCGACCAACGGCACGCGGGTCAAGGGGCAGCGAGTCCGATGGGCGGCCCTGCTTCCTGGAGATAGGGTGAGCCTGGGAGGGTACAAATTCCGGATTTACCTCGGTCCGGATGATGCTCTCAGTCCTTCAGAGCTGAAGGACAAAGCTCCCGAGCCAATCATGACTGGGTTTGCCCCACCCACTCCTCCGATTGCGCAACCGGTGAGGGATTTTGCGGCTCCCGAGACACCGGAGCTTCCCGTCGATGATAGGGACGGCCAGGATGAGAATCAGGACTTCGGAGAAGATGACGGGCAGTGGGAAAAACTCCCCACGCCGTCGGATGGAAACGAGTTCTTCATCGAACTCG